>CAYGYP010000102.1:0-6580 GCA_964354115.1 uncultured Candidatus Bathyarchaeia archaeon
AAATTTCTGAGCGAGTCAAATGTTGAGATTCGGAGAGTGGGCGTGAAGGTCTCAGGTCTCGCCAAAGCTGAAAAGAGCCAAAAACAGTTGACAAGCTTCATCGAATAACCTCGAAAATGAATCAAGCCAGAATTCAGCAATCCTTATTTGTCCTGTCACTCCCTCTTTCTCGGACATGCATGTCTTCAGAAAGAGAAAACTCGAAACGCAGAAAACTACCTCCAGGCCAAGCTCCGATCAGACAGCTGCTAAGGTGGGGGACAGACCACCCCGGGATAACCAGGTCTAATCCAAAGATTGACTTGAAAACCTACTCCCTGGTAATAGATGGAGAAGTTGAGAGGCCCATAAGACTCAGTTGGGAACAGATTGACAAGCTTCCCAGAAGTGAATCAATAAGCGATTTTCACTGCGTTGAAGGGTGGAGTGTGCTCAGTTGCAGATGGGAAGGCATCAAGTTCAACCATGTAGTTGACCTCGTCAAGCCCAAAGAAACAGCCAAGTCCGTTACCTTTGAGTGCGCAGACGGATACACGACCTCACTTACACTCGATGAACTCTCGCATGACAACGTTCTTCTGGCATACAAGCTTGACAGGAGACAACTTGAAGAAGGCTATGGGTTCCCATTGAGGCTTGTGGTGCCTGATAAATATGGTTACAAAAGTGCTCTATGGGTAACGAGAATAAGATTCACCTCCATGAAAGAAAAGGGCTACTGGGAAAAGAGAGGCTACAGCGACACGGCAGATGCGTGGAAAAACGATCGATTCTCAAAATGAATAGGGCCCCTTAAATCCATGTGCACCGGCTGGCAGATCCATACGTGGGTCAGCACTTGGGTTAGACTTTTATGGTTTCAGCTTCTGCTTTTGCCTCTTCATTCCGACTAGCCAGCGAAGGTCTCAATGGTGCTGCTTTGGCTCCTTCAGAATCATCTTGAAGTGAACCGCTGACGAACAAAGATCGAAGAATACGGCTTTGAACCTGCTTTTTGGGAGCATCTCTCATACCAGAAGCGTCTTAAAGTCAAGGTGTAAGATAAGAGTTTGAAGTAGAGATATGAGACTGGAGTGCGCTGGTCGTTGGAAACAGTCAAAGGCACGGCCAAGAAAATTGGGAATCTTAAAATTCAGGGTGCTAGAAACGTTGCGATAGCCGCGATTGAGGCTGTTGAAATTTTAGCAAGGGAGACGAAGACGAAAAGTAAGAACGAGTTCCTCGAGGAGATTTCAGAAGCCAAGGAGGTTCTTTTCGCTGCAAGAGAGACAGAACCTCTTATGAGGAACGCTATTCGTTGGATAGAAAGCCAAGTTAAGAAGAGCAGGGATATCAGAGTCGAAAACTTGGCTAAAATTATCTCTTTATCTTCACGCCAATTCCTCAGGGACCTTGAACACTCAAAGGAAAGAATCGCCAATATTGGGGCCAAAAGGATAAGGCATGGTTCGGCAGTTCTCACGCACTGTCATTCTTCAACTGTCACGTATCTGCTGAAAAGAGCAGCGCAAGAGGAAAAAACGTTTGAAGTGATCTGCACCGAAACGAGGCCTCTTTTTCAGGGAAGAACAACTGCAGAGGAAATGCTAGGGCTTGGAATAGAAACGACCATGATTGTGGATTCAGCTGCTAGGTACTTCATGAATCAGGTTGACTTGGTGATTGTGGGCTCTGACGCCATAACCTCAGAGGGAAACGTGATAAACAAGATTGGAACAAGCGTGATAGCCTTGGCTGCTCATGAAGCCCGCACGCCATTCTACGTTGTCTCAGAGCTGCTGAAGTTTGATCCGGCAACCGTGTATGGCGACTGTGAAAAGATTGAGGAAAGAAGCCCGGCTGAAATCTGGAAAGACGCTCCGGCAAAGCTTACTATTCGCAATCCTGCTTTCGACGTGACTAGACGAGACTACATTCACGGAATAATATGCGAAGAAGGAATCGTCTCTCCACACTCAATCATGGAAGTGGTCCGCAGGAAGTATCCATGGGTTTTCGACCAGAATTTCTAAGTAGCCTATGCCCAAGTCTGCAGTGCCAGTTTCAGTTCTCTGTGATCTTGGGCGTATTTGTCCAAAGTCATGCCGCTCAAAGTTGCATCTACTGCTTGTCTCATCGCCTTTGCCCCCGCAAGCGTTCCATCTGGGTGGCCATGAATACCGCCTCCAGCTTGTATGACTAAGTCTTTCCCGAAAAGCTTGATTAGAGCCGGAACCAGCCTCGGATGCAAGCCGCCTGAAGCGACAGGCATAACTTGTTTCAGTCCACCCATTTTTGTTTTCAGTGCTTCGCAGTTTTCGATGACCTCATTGCGGGTCTCAGCCATTTTTCCCACGACAGTGCCTGCGTGAAGCTGGTCAACACCTATGATTCTGGCTACTTTGGCTATTACCTTCATTGAAACCCCATGTTTGCGATTCTTCGTGAATGCTGCGTGGCCTGCTCTGTGCGCGTGAATCACGAGGTCGAGATCCTGTTCCCGAATCGTTTGCAGCGCAGCAAAACCACACGTCAGAATATCCACCATGACATATTCGCCGCCATGATCAACGACAAACTGTGCCCTCTTCAGCATTTCTTTTGTCTCAGCCGTGATGTTCACCATGTAAACCTTCTTTTCGCCTGTTTCGTCTTCTGCTTTGTTCCGTTTTTCCAAGGTTCTCGTGACTCGATTTTCAAAAGGATTGAATGCTTGGCTGCTCAGGTTTTCGTCGTCCTTGACCATATCACATCCTCCAACCCAAGCCTCGTAGGCCACTTGAGCATGATCAGCCGTCTTCAATCCAAGCTTAGGCTTAATTATCGTTCCGACCAGCGGCCGATCGTACACTTCTAAGAGATTGCGCACGCCTTCCACACCGAATTTCGGACCCTTGAAGCTACGTGCTATCTCTTGAGGGAAATCGGCATCTTCAAGCCTCAGGTTCTTGATCGTTTTCAATCCGAAAACGTTTCCTGAAATGCTACTAAGTATGTTTGACATGTTCCCAGGCTCAAAAAGCCCAATCGGATAAGCCACTTTCACTGTGTTTCCGTCAATGCTGACCACGTGAGCAGCAAGCTTCTCCACGTAGGATTTCGTCGTGGTGAGCTCCGTCCACGTCCCTATGGAGCTTTCAGCTGCAACTGCCCCTGCAGCTTCCTCGATGCTCATGCCTTGTGGTTCGACGTGGAAAACGCAGATTACATCTGAATTTTCAGGCTTGTGGTTCAAGTCCACAAAATCCAAGTATTTCAAACCGATTGCGCCTCAAAATCTGATCATTGGACTAGGTTCCTTAAAAAATTTGGTTATCAATCATTCTGTTCTTCAAGGAACTGCACTTTCTGAAGATTCTTGTGATCAATTCAGCAACCGTTCTTGTGGTTAAACCTTTAACTTGTGAATACCTATGTGATTAAAGATGTGATGCGGATGCAACTCGAAGCTAGACTTCTAAACATACGGACTGGCGGAAACAGAATAGCCATACTGGCCGATGAAACTGCGAGCTTTCTAGGTGCACATTCGTCCGACAGGGTGAAAATCACCTGCAAGAACGAAAGCTTGATTGCTATTCTCAACGTTGCCAGCGACTTTCCTTCCAATTATGTGGGGCTTTATGAGGAGATTTCAGCGACGCTTCACGTGGGAGCCGGAGAAAACGTTGAAGTGGAACCTGCGGAACCGCCTGAGGCTCTTAGTCACATTCAGGCTAAGATACGCGGGGAGAGGCTGCGCCAAAACCAAATAGAGGTGATAGTGAGAGACGTAGTTGAACGTCATCTTAGCGATGTTGAACTCGCATCCTTGGTCACGGCCCTTTTTATCAACGGCCTTAGCATGGACGAGATTGAAGCCTTGTCGAGGGCAATGGTGAAGACTGGCAGAACCCTGAACCTTGGCAAGAGTCCGATCTTGGATAAACACAGCATTGGCGGGGTACCAGGCGACAAAACTTCATTGCTCGTAGTGCCGATCGTTGCTGCGGCAGGCTTCACGATACCCAAGACTTCTTCAAGGGCAGTTACGTCTTCAGCTGGAACCGCTGATCGCGTTGAAGTATTATGTCCTGTTAACCTGACAATTGAGGAAATAACAGAGGTTGTTAAGAAAACCAACGGCTGCATGGTTTGGGGTGGAGCTCTGGAGCTAGCTCCGGCAGACGACCTCTTCATTCAGGTCGAATATCCACTGGCCATAGACCCGCTGCTTCTCCCGTCGATTATGAGTAAGAAGAAGGCCATAGGCGCCACTCACGTGATCATAGATATTCCAACTGGAAGAGGCGCAAAAATAAAAACAACGCTCGAAGCACAGGACATGGCAAATGATTTCATAGACTTGGGAAAGCGACTAAACATGAAGGTCAATTGTGCAGTGTCATTTGGCGAACAGCCCATAGGAAACGCCATAGGCCCGGCACTAGAAGCAAGAGAAGCGTTATCAACTATCATGGGAAAAGGCCCTTCAGATCTTATGGAAAAAGCAACAAGCATAGCGGGTATGCTTCTGGAAATGGTCGACATCAGAAATGGAAAACAAAGAGCGCAAGACATCATGAAGTCAGGCAAGGCCGAAGAAAAATTGCGAGAAATAATTGAAGCACAAGGCGGAGATCCTAAAGTGATGCCTGAAGAAATAAAAATCGGAGACAAAAAGGCCCCGATAGCAGCAGATCAAGACGGCGAGGTCTTTTCGATCAGCAACGAGGAAATCACGAGAATCGCCAAGGAGGCAGGGGCGCCTAAGGAAAAGGGAGCTGGAGTCCTGCTCAAGGCGAAACTTGGAAAGCACATCAGAAAAGGTGAGACTGTCTTCGAAGTCTACGCCGAAAGGAGCACCAAGCTGGAAGCAGCCGTAGATCTGGCCTGCAAGCTTAAGCCTTTTGGACTAGGAGGGAAGCCTGAAGAAAGAATGATAATTGAACGCATTCCAACCACGATCGAACGCAGAAAAGCCTTCATGCTCGAAAGATAAAGTGTGATTCGATGGCTGTTGGATCTTGGACAAACGCGGTAATTGGGCCACGGACGATCTTGGTGTCTGCATGAAGTCAGATTTAGCCGTCTTGATTAGCGAGGAGTTGTTGCAGGCCATTCTTGATGGTGCAAGAAGACTTTATCCGAAGGAGATGATTCTACTTCTCAGGGGGAAAAAGACGAAGACTGACCTTGCAGTTTCTGAGCTTATTGTTCCTCCCCTTGCAACCTATGGCCTGGGCTTCGCCGGCATCAGGGTTCATATGTTGCCGATGGACTTTTCCATCGTTGGAACCGTGCATTCTCATCCTTCTGGAAACGTGATGCCTTCTCCTGCTGATTTGAATCACTTCTTTGGGAGCATATTGATGATCGTGGGCTTTCCCTACACAAATGAAAGCAACGTTGCTGTATACAATTGCAACGGAGAAAAATCAGTACTGCATGTGACGAAACCCTAGTTCTCGCATGCCCCGTATTTTTCCAGTCGCCTTTTGCGCATCAAAGTCATTCGTCTTGAACTATTGTCTTCTTGCATAAGACCTAAATCTCGTGAAAAGCATGTGATAGCAAGATGGAGCAGCTGTGAAGAGAATAATCGGGCCAGCTCTCATTCTTGTAATTTCCAGCATGCAGGTCTTCTCTGCCTACGGCTGGAGTAACGGCGGCTACAGTGACAACCCGTCCAATCCTGGATATGGAACTCATGACTGGATCGCACAGCATGCACTGGACTGGCTGCAGCCTCAAGAGAAGCAGTTTATCCTTGATCATTTGGCAGCATACGAGTATGGAACCGAGCTGCCGGACAATAAATCCGCTCCATGGGGTATTGGAGACACGGGAAAGCATCACGTGTACTACTTTGATAATGCCACATTGCAGGACAGCTCTTCAGCTAAAAGGGCACAAGAAGAGTATACGCTGGCTCTAAACTACGCCAAGTATGGTGACTGGGCGAATGCGTCGATGGCCCTAGGCGCTATGACGCATTATATTGCTGACGTTGCGGTTTTCGGCCATGTTATGGGCTCAGGCACTGACTGGGGCAGCGAAGTGCACCATGATGATTATGAGAATTACGTTGAGGGCAGAACGAGCAGCTACAGCGACGAGTTTGGTTCATATCTTGTTTTCGACGGCGTTCTCGAAACTACTGGTCCATATGACGCTGCTCTGGAGCTCGCGTTTAACACGACCTTCGGTGATAATGGCAATTTCAGCTGCACGTGGATGGACCATAACTATGATTGGACCAACGCTGCATTCAGGAATCGATGCGTAGAATCGCTCAACCTGGCCGTGAACGTAATTGCAGATGTCCTCCACGCGTTCAGTGGCGAAGCAGCAATCCCAGAATTTCCTCAGCTGGCAATTCTGCCAGTCCTAGCTGTCTTTGCTCTGTTTGTTACGATCTACGCAGAAGTGAAGCGAAAATTGCTGCGGCTCTGACCGTTTTGAGGCGCGTTTGCCATGGAGAAGATGTCGAGAATCATCGTAGTTTAGTTTAAATATGCGAGTTGGGATTAGACGTAGCGAGAGGAAAACTGTCCATGGGTTCTAAGTCTTCAAGAGGCGAATTCGCCGCGAGAAAACTAGTGAACAGGAGAAAGAAGCT
>CAYGYP010000103.1:0-6421 GCA_964354115.1 uncultured Candidatus Bathyarchaeia archaeon
CGTAACGTGTTTAGATTAATCGTCATGGCGGCCGTGACGCTGGCCGCGCTTCCCGTCGCTCCGCCGGCACAGGACGTCAAGAGACCAAATCCAGGGTAAATTTCGCTCTTAGTTTGCTTCTGCATGGCTTTTGCTTGCCGACCCGAGGGCCTTTTGATCCACCAGAGGCCTGATGAAAAACACCGGTTTTCCTGCCCATCCCCTGAAAAGCGAGCCACTAAGACGCAGTTGGACTATTTTCTCGAAGGGATCTTTGGGATTGCCTTCGGGATTTTGGCCTTTGTAGGCCGGTCAGGGAATCCGCAGGCGCGTGGACTATCGCCACTCAATTATCTTTCGCGACCTTCCTTCCCTGTCTTCTATCTCTCCTTCAATCGAGCTTCCCTTCGTTTCATCGTTCCGAAAACAAGACTACTTTAAGTTTCTCGTAGGCTTATATTCAATTGTCCATTCCTTATGTTCAATATGCGCGATTTCCCATTCACCCTCGGCTAGGCTGGAATCTACTTTGTTCAAAATATCTGGAAGAGTTGAAAATAGCTCGGCTAGCTCTTCCCCACCCTCTGAAAAATAGGTAATTTTGATGTCTTCAATTTCAAAGATAATATGCCCACAAGGATTTTTCTTCTTCTTGAAGAGCGGAATAAGCTTTGATTTTGTCCATTGGTAAAGATCCTTACTAAGCTCTGCTAAGAAAGACGTAATTATGGAGGATAGTCCGGCTGTAATGATTATCAAGAGTGTAAATGATTCAGGTCCTTCGGCTGACGGTTCCCATGTTAGACCTACGACAGTTTTTCTTTCTGTAATGAAATCCGGCATAATTTCATTTATTTCCGAGCCATCATAACCGCAATTATTTAGTTCTAAATAAATTCTATGCCTAATATTTTTCATTTTCATAATCCTTTATAAGTTACTTTCTCAATTGCGAAAAAAGCCCTTCGTCCATTACTAGATTCATTTCAGCGAGGCTAAGAAATCAAGAATCAGAAAAGCCCTGATGACGTTATCTATTCTTCCGTATCTGAAATTTTCGCCATGGAGTATTTTGTGTCGATTAAATGCAAATGGAACTTGCAAAGCGATTCCGTGCTGTGAGGCTTGGAAAAGTATATTAAGAAAGATTTCATTTGCCAGGTTATCCATGTCCTGATTTGTAGTACGGGATCTGTACCATTTTTTCCAATCTATTTCCTGGCCGGTTGAATCCTTCCATCTTCTCTTTTTGATATCAAATGATAATCCGTTTTTCTCCATGTATTTTTGTTGAATTCCATCTATTTGGGCAATTAGAGCAGGTAAAACAAAATTGGAGGGGTTATACTCCTTCTTTGCGTATTTCAATCCGCATATACAGTCTTTTAGTATTTTCATTCTTGGCTTGAAAACCTCATTCGATTCCCAGTTATTGACAAGGGCATAAAGCTCCTCATAATTATTTGAACGGAAGTATTCAACGAATAATCTATTGATTTCACCTCTGTGGTTTCCTTTTTGTCTTCCTATTCTTACCGCTTCGAAAACGAAAGCTATTGGCAAGGAAGGGCTTACGAACCACTTGTATTTTTTCAGAATTTCTATCGCTTGTTGCTCGGAAATGTTGTATTTATCATGGAAAGACTTCCAGTAACTATCGAATCCCTCAAATAGCTTTCGGTTTTTATGAGTCCACTCTTGCCAGAAATTAATCTGAGGTTTTAATGCCTTTTCGATGATGCTTGCAACAAATTGATACTGTTGAATTGCAGGCTTTATTGACTCGTATAAAGAGAACGAGAATTGAGCATCCCTGAAGAGTCGATTTAATTGCGAGGTTTCTCTCACTAACCTTGAAACGGGAGAAATAGACGATTGTAATTTTCCAATAATATCCGAATAGCTTTTTGCAAAGTTTTCCAATATTCCCTTAACAGGGGTAAATGATTCTTGTATTCTTTTATGCTGCTCCTCAAGATGTTTCTGAATCGCTTTTCTAAAATTGCCATAGAATTCTTGATCTGAGGTCTCTACAAAATACTTGAATGTGTCCTTTTCTTGGTTGATGAGACTTCTTGCTATTTCCCTCAGCTCCTCATCAGGTGTTTTCTCGAACTTGTCAAGAGGGATTGGCGGGGTGTTAATTTGATGGTGCAACAGCTTATACGTAAACTCCCTATCGTCTTTAATCTCGGCTATTTTCTCCTCAATGAAAATTAGGTCATTCAGGTTAAGTTTTCTGCTCTCGAAGTCTCCAATCGATATTGATTTGGCTTTCATCAAGAATGAACTTTTAACGATCTCCGGTGACATATTTCCCTAATTTTAATTATATGGCAGACAATTGATGTGTCAAATTTGGATTATAAAAAGTCAGTGCCGAGATTGTCTGTACCTCCAGCTGCCACAATATATTCAATACGGATTTATTCCATTCTAATGAGAAAAATTGATTATATAACCGTCTATACTTATGAGGCGAATATCCGTGGCAACACGTCTTATCTAAACAAGGGAGGCCAGGGCTTAGGTCCGGCCTCCAGTCGCAACCCCAGCGATTGAGGCTTGAGTAGTTATTTTCCTAACTATTGCAGTGATCACCTTACTGGCCGTTTCCTCTATTGGCGGGAGGAAGGACGGGAGTAGTTGTATTTTTAATCTAAGAAATAATTACTTGAATACCAGTAGGCGACAATTGATATCGTTGTTTTATGAATGATCTCCAATTGGAGCAGCTGCGTGAGGGAACTGCTAAGAGGAAAACAAGCGGTTTTGGAGGAATAGGACTGAGGGCGGTTTAGCCCTGGCCCTCGGAATAACCAAAGGCATCCCGATACGCTTCAACAAGACGGAGAGAATCCTGGCCATCAATTATGCCATACCTTATCTTATTTCCAGTATATACCGACTTGGCCACCGCCTGAAGCTCCATCTCTCTAGCAATGGACTGGTCAATTTGACGGCAATATTGAACTAAAAATAATTCCGCCGGTGCCTCAAAAAGTCGCATGATTTGGTCGCCATTCTTGCCCATTTTCCCTGGAGTTAATTTACCTTTCGTAGCGGGGCCTTTCAGTGCAAGCGCGGCCGATACACGTCGCCCTCTTAAGTAAAGCTTTGTTGTAAAGAGGTCTGATGTTTCTCCGCCCCAATCTTTAAAGTTTCCCTCTTCTCCTATGATTCTTTTTAAACCATTTTTAAATTGAGATTCACTCAGCTTGTTATCGAGGTATCCTTTACCTTTCTTTCTCCGCGCACGTCTAAAGGAATCGATATCATTAAGCGTAACTTGGGAAGTCTTTGCTCTGTCTCTCGCAATGCGGACATTAATGATGTGACCTAAGCTAGATGGATTTCGTTTTGTTGGGAACTTTCTTAACTTTTCGGGAGAAGCGACAAGGCTTAGAATCTTCCTCTTGTGTCGATGGAAAAAGTCTATCTTTTCATACGCTGTTTTCTTATTAACCTTAGTGGGCTTAACTAATCTATCATCAACCAATACTTTTCCTACTTCCAACACACGCTTGGACGACAGGCCGGTTTTGCTGGCCAACTCTGATGCACTTTTGACTTGCTGTTTGCCTGTATATATGGCATCAAATACAAGTTGACGGTGTTTTGACCTCCCAATGATTTTAGCGGCGTGTGCAATATTCTCTTCGGCGTTGGAGCCGATGTCACTAACCGGTTGTATCATTCACAGCACTTCATTTTGCTTGGGTTGAGCTAGACAGTTTTCCGATCTTTACTGGAAACATTCGGCTAATAGAACTCTGGCTTACGCCAAGTGCTTTAGCAACATGCTCTTGAGAGACGCCAGACCTAATTAAACCGAGAACAAGAAGTCGTTTGATGTCTTGGAGTTCTTTAAGTGACCCGGTTGCAATTGATGTATTTTCCTTTTTTGCCATTGTTCCTCTCCTTCAAGTATTATTAATCTACTTTGGCTTCTTTTTATCTTTTCGCTTTCCCTTTCGTTTTGCCTCGGCGAGGCGTACACTGATTGATTTTGGAGTGGTTTTACAGATTCGGGCTATCTCTTTTGGCTCAAGGCCGAGAGAGTTGAGGACAGTAGCCTTTTTCTCAAGGGTATCGTGCTCGACAGTCACAAGATAGGAAAGAAGGTTTATGATTGTGTTTAGTTTTTTAAATAATTCGTTCCAGTTTAATTCATTTTTTTCCATTGGCCCTCCCAGCTTATTCTAGATTTAGATAACACTGGCTTTATATGGAGACATTCTTTTCACTTCGTCTTATAGGTATCCGCGGGGACCATATCAAAACCCTTAGGTTGATATTATTTTAAAATCATTTGTGTAATATTGCAAGAGGTTTATTTAGCTCCATCGATATCTCAAAAATGAGGCGCATGGAGGCCAGAGGCAGGAAGGGTGGAAAAATTAACAAGGAGAAGAATTATGAAAAATGACAGGTACATCAAATTTATCTTAACCATTATAGCTTTATGTCTTTGTTGGATATGTGTCCGAGATACGAGCATCGGAGGTAAGTTTCTTTTTGCCAAAAACTCCAGCAATGGGCAAGAACAAGTCTATGTGATTGGTGGAGAATTAGATGTAAATGTTGTTAGCGTTAGTGGTACTGCCCTGGTGCTTGCTGAACCGATTCAAGTTAAAGTCAAGAACTAAATAAAAAATAGGCTTGAGGCGCGCGGAGGCCGTAGGTCCATGGTTCTAAAAGCTAACAAAACGGATACAATTTTGGTAAATCCGGATATCAAACAGTACTTGCCTCTCGAAACTTATAAAGAGGCGGTAGATATACTTGAATTATTTACTACTATTATTCTTTTCTCATTTAGCAAACATTCAACTGGAGTCAAAGATAACATAATTAGAAATTTTATTGCCAGATCTATTGTTGCATTAAAAGGCATAATGAAACTTTGGGAGATAGAAGATTATTCTGATTGTTGGGTACTAAATAGGTGCATTTTGGATAGGCTCTTTCACTTAAGAGCGTTGGCAAAAGACGATGCTTTTGATTTGTTTGAGAAGTGGTCTTTCAAGCGACAATATGATTCCAAAAATAGAATTCGTACTGACCCGGAGTTTGGAGGAAAACTTAATCCTGATTTCTTTAAGGACCTGGACGTCCAAAAAGAGAGATACATTAAGGTAAGCAAAGAACGAATCCAATGGAAGAGACCGAAGGCAGAAGAGATTGCCAAAGAAATGGATTTGGATTTTTTATATAAGTTCGGATATGACTACGCATCTTCTCGGGTCCATCCGATGGCAAATGATGGCGAAGAAGATTTTCTGAAGCTAACGAAATTATCAGCGGGGGATATTCTCGTTAACCAACGGTCAGTCATAAGTAATTCGTGCCTTGCTGTAAATATTTTAATACAGGAAGGATTAAATAGTAGCAACTTGGCTTGGCGAAATATAATCTTTGATTTCTTAAGAGATTTTTTGCGTTTCTTGAAGGATGGTTCAAAAAAATACCTGGTTACTTTTTATAAAATTGGCAGTCTTGGACCTGATGTAGATTTTTGTAAGAAAGCCAATAAGAAGGATGAAACTAAATAAAAAGGGATGCCCATAGGTACACGGAATTCTCATCATCGCATAATTAAAAAACGTCTGGCATAACAACTGCTCCAGTTATCCTTTCCCTAAATTATGGGGCGGGTGGAGGCCAGCGACCACGGACGCCCTGGCCTCCCGAAGGTTAAAAGGACGTTAGTTAGCGGATAATCAGCTCATCGATATAGACGCCGGGGATAGGTGGAAATTCTCATTCAAAAAAATAGTTGATTTGTATATTTTTTCTCCTTAAAATAAATACGTAAGTGATTGATATATAATGAGAAGAGAATGTTTAGGGCAAACTCATAGATGTTCGCAAGGATAGCGGCTCGGTCAAAGCTACTACAGACGTGCCTGTGGGCTTCGTCCCAAAACGAAATTAGCGCAGAAAACACCCATTTCAGTTTGATTTGCTATAGATAGTTCCAGCTCTTTTCTTCTGCCGCCATAACAATAAATTCAAAGCGATACAATCGCTTTTTGTGATGTCACTCTTTTCGTCTTTATCAGTGGCTGTAAAAGTCATAGAATTGCCAGACTATAAAGCACTATCAAAAAGCTATAGAAGTCTTTTTGCGCGTATATGCTGAAAATACTTCTCTAACCTGGTGGGGTACTCAGGGGGTGATGGGGCTTGGCATTTCTAAATAAAGTGACTTCTGCTAAGCTCCAAGAATTTTCCATTCGGATGCAGATAATTGTCTAACATATTAGAAATTATAGATTAGGATAGACGTATCCACGTGTTCTAGTTTTGTTCCAAATTCCGCTAATTTTGGCTGAAACTATGGCAAAAGGATTGAAAGCTTTGAAAGGAGAAAAACAAAGCTTAAGCGTTGACTTATCAGGGGTGAATCTGCTATTTTAGCCCTCACGGCGCTATCGTC
>CAYGYP010000104.1:0-2250 GCA_964354115.1 uncultured Candidatus Bathyarchaeia archaeon
TTGAGAATTCATGTGTATGGAAAGGGACTTTTATCGCCTTTTTAAGATGGACATTTTTATTAGGCGTTGAAATAATAATCAAAGAATTTTTTTTGACAATCTTATTTATTTCCTCCAGAAACTTCTTGGGATGGAGAAGATGTTCAATGGTTTCAAAGGATACGATAGAGTCAAAACTAGAGGCAAAGAGAGGCATCTGGATAGCATTTCCCACGCAGAAATGCAGATTGCTAACTTGGTACTTCATTTTTGCGTATTTAATAGCTTCCAAAGAAATATCCATTCCAATGACTTCTTTTGCACCATTCTGAGCTAAGTAAAACGATCCATATCCGGTTCCACAGGCCACATCAAGCACCGATTTTCCTTTAATTAAAGGAGCTGAAAACACATATCGACTTATGTGCTCCAAATAGGCATCTAAAGGAACGGCACCGGCTATGATTCGTTTCGCAATGCCGGTATCCTTATCCAGGCACATAATTTTATTTGAATCAATCTTATCTTTTTGCATTCAAATTCTGCCTCCTATCAAGCTCTGATATAGAGCTTCGAGCTCTCTGGCGTCGGTCTCAATGGATTTCACTGGTTTGATATTCTGCCGAAGTGAATAGATCACACCACGGTTTTCCATAATGAAAATTACCTTCTTATATAAATCCTCCGCGTTTCCAACTTCAAAAAGCAGGCCATTTATTTTATCTTCGACGAACTCGGCCATTCCACCGATGTTCGAAGCAATTACTGGAGTCTTTGTCATAAAAGCTTCCTGAATGATTTGCGGGCAGTTCTCATACCAAATGGAGGGCATGATGAGGAGATCTATTTCCGAGAAAGGCCTTTTCACATCTTCAAATTTCCCCTTGAATTGAACTCTTGAATTTCGCAACATTCTTCGCAAATGTCTCAGGTATAAGGATTGAGGATTGTAGCTACCGTAGATCTTTAGCTCAGCATCCTTTCTCTCGATTTTATTAAAAGCTTCGATTAAGACATGGACGCCTTTAGGAAAGACGACATTACCCAAAAAGCCGAAGCGAACAGCGGAAGGATTTTCTTTCTTTTGAAATTGATGAAAGGCTTTGGTATCAATTCCAATGGGGGAGTAAATGATTTTTTCCTTCGGCACGCCGTATTGCACATATTTATTCTTTAAAAAGTGAGATGGAGAAATTAATAAATCCGTTCCTTTCAATATATCCAGAAGATGTTCATTCCTCTTTTGAAGGAAGATCTCATTCCCATGAATGAATCTTAAGGCTTGTTTTAAG
The DNA here is from genome assembly GCA_964354115.1 of uncultured Candidatus Bathyarchaeia archaeon. Lineage (GTDB taxonomy): Archaea > Thermoproteota > Bathyarchaeia > Bathyarchaeales > Bathycorpusculaceae > DASPTR01. The sequence goes on from CAYGYP010000104.1 coordinate 1,272, forward strand.
CTAAAATAGATAAGTCGATTGTTAATGAAAGCTTCTATTGGTTTAAAGAGGTTAGTTAAGCTCGCCATTGTTGACTGAAGATAGCAATCAGAACACATTAGAGAGATTGGGTGCGGACCAGGACACAATGTCCCATTTCCCCTTAAGAGTTGAACCTGATGGCAGAGAAACCAAAAATCGTGGAGAGTTAAGACTACTGGTATCCCTTTCCTCTTAGAGAGAGGGATCAGTTGTGCTGATAATCCGTAGACATGATGAAAATGAATTAGGTCGGGTCTTATCCTGTCCAACAAGCGTTTGAACTTAAAGTCAATTAGGTCGTCTTGATAGAGAAGGCGCATATCAAGAAATTTACGAAAGTTTTTCGGTTTATTTATGCTCACTGTATTGAATTTAAATTCTTTTTGTTCTTTTTCCTTTAAAGAATAAGCGCCCAGATTGGGTTGTTGAACAGGATAAAAAACAACGACTTGGTGCCGCAGACTGAACTCTTTGGCCAGATTATAGCTGTATATTTCTACTCCGCCCAATCTTGTCGGGGGAAAACCTGGGGTTACAATAAGAATCTTCATAGATTATGTATTAGCGCGATCTCGATCATGAATGTAGGCTTGGCACGATACAAAACGCATTGTCACAGAGCAGGATATGCTATTTTCCACCATCGGTCGTATTCAGTCTCGGTCCATCATTCAGGGCTTTTCGACCAGCTCTACGCGGACATTGATAAACTTCTTCTGTCAGCAAAGCGACGAAGAGAGAAAAGGGATATCAATTTCATAAACGAGGAGGAGGATCCGCTTTATTCCTTGCGGACGGCGAGGCTAGCTCGCCGTAAAGAGCGCGACATGGTCGCGAATAATAATCCTGTAGGCTATTGGGCGAAGACTCATTTCCTAAGCAAAATCAAGACGAACTTTCAAGAATTATGTGAGAAGCTTAGGACAGAAGCTTCAAAAAGCGCTGGGCCTCTTAATTG
>CAYGYP010000104.1:2350-6418 GCA_964354115.1 uncultured Candidatus Bathyarchaeia archaeon
AATTATGTGAGAAGCTTAGGACAGAAGCTTCAAAAAGCGCTGGGCCTCTTAATTGAGGCGGGTAACAGCAAAAGCTATTTTTGAAATACCTTTGGGATCGCTAGTTTATGGCGGTCCCTACACCTACAGGATTACCGTCCAAAGCAACGTTATGTGACTTTCGACACCGCACCTTATCGCCTATCATCCCCCACTGGTAAGAATATGTATTTGACATTTGTTTTTGGTACCAAGTTCCGTTAGTTGCTCGAAAGACCATAAACCAGGTATAGCCGGTCCCCTCCCAATCAACCGGCATCGGGAAATCTCCGTCTTGCCCCCACTGCCAATTGCTGTAGGTGCCACCCCATGTTGCCGTATGCCACCTGCCAGTTAAAGGCCTGAAAACCAACGGCTCTGCATTATCTATACCATTTTTTCCAAGATTCGGGATGTCTCCGTCCTGGCCACCTTGCATGCTAAGTGTGCCTCCTGTGGATTTCTTGGCGTAAAACCATTGATTATCCGGTCTCCAGACAACTGGGTCGGCCCTACTATCATTATCCACATCCCCAGGTATAGGAATGTCTCCAGGGTCTCCCCATTGTGTGGCTGTAGATCCTCCTGCCCACAACCTGACATACCATGTTCCATTAGAAGGCCTAAAAACAGCTATATCAGTTCTGCCGTCTCCATCGTAATCAGCGGGTACGGGAATATCTCCTGTCTGACCCCATTGAATAGCAAACGATGGAGTCGCACTATACCAGTAACTGTTGCTCGGTCTATATACGCACTCATCTGCATCGCCATCTACATCATAATCTCCAGGAACTGCCACATCCCCTCTCATTCCCCATTGCATGCCATAAGAAACTGTCCCATCAGCGGGATTTTGCTTTATGTACCAATAACCATTAGATGGCCGAAAAACGCAAAGGGCCGCTTTTCCAGTATCCCAGAAGTCAGTGCTGGCATAGACAGGGACAAAAGGAGTAAACAGAATGGCCAAAGTGTTATTCAGAGATGCTGTGTTATAGGAATATTCTTCTCCTTGAATACCACTATAATGTTCTATTCCCACTGTGCCAGATTTTCCATAATCGTATGTTCCTGTGCCAGAATCAGTATCTTCATAATTAAAAAGTATACAGTTTCGCCATTCAGGGTCGGAAGGATATTCTGCATAAAAGATGGCTTGAAATGTATAGCGAGCAGTTACATCAGCTTGATGAGCTACATCCTGCCACTCGATAGTTACCCAATTATTGGAACCCGGACCTCCCGAATACACTACATACCATATTTGCCCAGAAACACTTAAATTCCAGTCATCCCACCATGGAGCTACCAGGCTGTTGTGATCGTCAGATTTAGGGATCGGCTCATTAACATAACTAGAGCCTTCACCGGATGGACTTCCAAATCCCAAGAGGACATAGCCATTGGTTGAGATTCTCAGATGTGTGACTTTTTTTCCGTGGTAATAAAATTGGTTAGTAGCGGGCAAGACTAAATCGTAATAGCCGTTATCCCAGTTTCCACCCGTTAAGCTAGTTACTTGCGTACTTACCCACCCGGTTCCGAAATCAACTCCACCATTCATGATGTACTCATAAGAGAACAGGAGAGGGGAGCATAATGCCAAAAAAGCCGCCGCCGCAATAAATTTTTTCATAAGTACCTCCTTTTCTAGTTTCCTAATAAAATAAAAAAAACCTTTTGTCAAGGTTTTTTTAAAAGGTTTTTTTAAAAGATATCCTCTAAACAAAGAATTTGCCTATCTTACAAGTACAATGTCACCTGCTTGACCCCATTGATAATTCACTATTTCTTTTATATACCAGAAGCCGTTCAACGGCCTCCATACAGCTAACTCAGTTTGTCCATCTCCGTTATAATCACCCGGAACAGGGAGATCTCCGATCATTCCCCATTGTATGGCTGCTGTTCCTCCTTTTGCGTACTGAATATACCAATATCCATTTATGGGTCTCCAAACAGCAATGTCTGTCTTACCATCATTGTCATAATCACCCGGAACAGGGAGATCTCCGATCATCCCCCATTGATAATCCCCTAGACCACTGATATACCAGTAGCCATTTGATGGTCTCCAGACTGCTCTTTCATCTGATGCATCCCCGTTATAATCCGCTGGCACAGGGATATCCCCGGGCATTCCCCATTGAGCACTTGACAATCCTACCACGTACCAGTAGCCATTGGCTGGCCGCCAAACTGCGATATCTGTGAAATGATCTCCGTTGTAGTCGCCTGGCACAGGGATATCCCCGGGCATTCCCCATTGAGCACTTGACAATCCTGCCACGTACCAGTAGCCATTCGTTGGCCGCCAAACTGCGATATCTGTGAAATGATCTCCGTTGTAGTCACCGTTAACTGGAATATCGCCCTCCAAACCCCAATTTAGAGTTGTGGGGCTATCATAGAAATGCCATGTTCCTGAAGAGGGTCTCCAAATAGCAATATCTGATTTATAGTCCCCATTAAAATCAGATCCATCAAACTTAAGCTTATGATTTTTTGTCCTGGCCCGAATAGAAATATCGCGCGAGTACGAATCCATATCGATCCAAGATCCTGAATCGCCTGTGAGACTCATATAACATTTGTTAGTCTCAAGTGGAGCGAACATATCGCAAGGAATTGGCCAATAATATCCTGAACACGTGAATTTAATCGCAATAACAAAAATACTTCCCCTTGGCACCCATACAGGATCAGCCAAATCGACAGAATAATAACCCGCTTCCGTGCACGTTCCGCCTACTTGGCTATATAATAAATTGGAAACCTTAGTCCCGTCAAAATCACCATAAACATAAATATCATAATTGATATTATCATCGGTGGCCCAAAAGTCTATTGCCGTGATGCACTCGTCTTTTTTTGCTTCAAATTTAACGAGACCCCAGGCCGAAGTATTCGAACTGCCAAAACCCCAGCTGTCATACCATCCAGCTTCATCGTAATAATATAGAGTTCCAAGCATTTCAAGATAATCATATTGCTTGTAAGAAATGTAGTAATTTGAGCCTTGCCCAACTCTGGCTGATCCGTAAGCGATATAAAAATAACCGTTTGAACCCCAGCCAGTACCCCAACTGTTTTTACAAATCCAGGCACCCGTACCGCCGGCATGAACCATGTTATCATCCCAGCCGACTATGATAACAGCGTGATTGGAAGCCTCCGTTCCCATATAATAAAGGCAATAACTTCCATCATATGTTTTAAATCCAGGAAAAGATGCATACATTGTAGTGTAGCAGGGACCATAAAGGTAGACTGCTGTTTTGATCGAATTTGTGTCGTCAGGAAGTATTCTCCACCCAGTAATTTGTTTTATCCTAGGACAATTCTTGTTACAAACCCCTGTAGTCCAAGCATGATAAGGATCACAAATTTCTGAGGCTGTCCCTTCCGTAGCAAAATGGTTTGTCGCGCTCCAGGCATTTCCTCCGCCGCAATTATGTTTCCAATAATTACACTCTTTTAAGTTCTCTTCTGAAAAATCATAGGAAATTCCCGAGGAAATGAGCGCTCTTGATTCGAATGCGCCCGTGGCAGCGAAAGCCCAACAACTTCCACAATTCCCTTGATTTTTCACAGGCGTTACTCCTCCATTCGTCCGCCAGTCCCAAGATACGGGCAGTGCGGCAGCCTGTACTGCTTGAGCCGTCAGATGACTGAGATCCATTGATGGAGGTAACAATCCAAAATTCTCTTCGAGTGGGCTCCATAAAACAGGGTTCATCGGACATTGCTGAGGTTCTCGATTCTGAGAGATGGAAAAGTCTATTGTTGTTAAGAACAATATCATAAGAATTAGTGTGAAGGGAAAAACCTTTTTCTTCTGAATACTCATTTGTTTGCACCTTCTTTTAATTAAAAAATTTGGGCTCAGCTAAAGCCATTCAGCGAAAATAACTTTTTGGCCCATAATATCCAAATGTTCCATGTCATAGGAATATCTTGAGGCGTACCATATTTAACTTCTCCTTGATTTATTATATACCATTTTCCATCTGATGGCCGCCAGACGGCTATATCAGCCTTACCGTC
>CAYGYP010000105.1:0-6410 GCA_964354115.1 uncultured Candidatus Bathyarchaeia archaeon
CGGAATACGCAGTCCAGAAATCGACCGCCCTCAGCACGGTAGCCGCGCAGCGGGAATACGACGCACCCTCCGACAACAAACTCATCCGCTCCGTGTACTACGACGGCAACAAGCTCAGGGGGCCGATTGATCTGGAAGACACGATCCATCAGGGAGGCGACGAGTCCGGGACGCCGAGTGCCTACTACGTGGAGCTGGACAAGATCGGGTTGGAACCGATCCCGGTGGAGGCCAAGACGCTCACCGTCATTTACTACGCCCTCGGCGGAACCATGAGCGAGGCGGCGGATATTCCTGTGATCCCGGCGGAACATCACATGTTGCTGGTCTACCGGGCCTGCTATTTCGCCTGCGTGGAAGGGGAGGACGATAGGATCAATCTGTTTTACGCCGAATGGCAGCGGGGTCTTGAGGAGGCTCTCATAGACGGTGCAAAAAAGAATCCCTGGCCGCAGCCGGATTTGAGCGAAAAACTGGAAGTGACCCGGGTGGACCACGACCTGGAGCGGATTTAATGGGACTACACCGGGGGAAGGTGCTCAATCAGTATGATTTTTCGGGCGGCATTAACATCGCCGACCCCGGGCAGGAGATCGCGGATAGCGAGTGCTGGGCGCGGACCTCCACCTACGACGGCACGCGGAATTGCTATTGGGACAAGTATCTCAAGCGCCGAAGCGGCACGCTCAAGATGAACTCTGGGGCCTGGGGCAATAAGTTTGTCAACGGCATCCGCTTCTATCGGCCCTCAGCCCCCACGATTACCACCATTGGGGCGGTGGACGATGGAGCAAATGTTCTCTTGGGCTATCTGGACGGGAGCAACGTTTGGCAACCCATCACCGGGGGGGCCGCAATCGCTACGGCCAAGCGGGTCTACTTTGCGCCGTGGAAGGCGAAACTTTTTGTGGCCTCCGGGGATGCGGTAGTCCAGGTATTGAGTTATAGCGGTAGCTGGGCACGGGCGAATATCACCGGACTGGCCTACAAACCGCAGTACATCGCTCAACACAAGGACCGCCTGTGGGCCGCCGGCGGGGATATGCCCGAGGGCTACATGGAGTGCTCCGACTACGACGATGAGACGGCCTGGGCTGGCGGGGAGGGGGAAGCCTTTAATGTGGGCTTTCAGGACGGCGACCCTATTAGCCAATTGCTCCCCCGGGGCGATGACCTAATAGTCTACAAAAACGATTCGCTTTGGATCATGCAGGGGGACAACCTCTACAACTGGTTCCAGCATCGGCGGGAGGACGCGGTGGGTTGCGCGGCTCCGCTGTCGGCGGTAGAGCTGGGTTTTGGGCATATCTTTCTCGGCGGGGACAACATCTACTTTTTCGACGGGACAAACGATCCGGTAGCCATTGGGGACAAGGTGCTGCCCTGGCTGGACGCGATTCCTACCGCTCTGCGGAAACTCGCGGCGGGCTGCTATTACGCGGGCATGTATCGGCTGGCCTTCGCTTCCTCGGGGGCCTCGAGCGCCAATGACAAGGAACTTTGGCTGGACCTGGGGGCCTTCAAGGCCGGGAAGATCGCCTGGTGGCTCATGGACGCCCGCAACGTCGCGGCCTACGTCCCCTACACCGGCCCCAACGATACCAATACCCTGTACATGGTGGACGGGGCGGCTGGCTACCTGCGGAAGATGGATACCCTAAGCCAAGATGACGGGGTGAATATCCCCTATGAGTTTCATTCCAAGTATTTCGTTTTCGAGCAGCCGGCCATGACAAAGATGTACGACCGGCTGAAGCTCGATACCCTGAATGCCATCGGCTCGATGGACCTGGACATTATCAAGAATCTGAATGACGAGTATTCCCTGCCCGTGGAAATTGATTTGAGCGGCACGGGGAACACCTACGGTTCGGCGGTGCTCGGGACCTCGCTCATGACTTCAGCGGACGCCAACCGGAAGATTACCGAGATCCCGCTGCCGCAGGGACTCGATGGGTACGCGATTTCATACTTTTTGAGACATTCCGGCAACTACGATAACGTCGGCCTATATGGGTTTTCGCTGTCCTATAAGTACAAGCGTTTTTAGGGGGTAGTGTGGGCGCGGTGAGTTTTCCATACACGATCTCAAACCCGGTGGTGCTGACCGCCGCCATGCTCAACGGGGATTTTAACGCCGTCTCCGCGCAGGTCAACGGAAATCTGGAAGAGGGGAATGTCTCCCCGCTGGCCCAGCTCACGGGAGCGACCGTCACGGCTACCGAGATCAAAACCAAGGAGATCGACCCGACGAGCACCTTGGTCATAAAACTGCCGAGCGCCGATGGCTCACACGCCTTGCGGATCAAGGACCATTTGGGGCAGACACGGGTTGAGATCAAGTCAAGCGGGGAGGTCACGTTTCTATGAGCACGTTGACCTATAATTTCGTTATAGAAAATTCAGACTGGTACGACGCGCTACCTCTCATGCATAATTTCCTCCAGGCCAAGGCCCTGATCAACGGAGACCTGGATGGCAATAACTTCTCCGCCGCGATGAGCCCCACGGTGAACGTCCTGGACTGTTCGGAGGATATTGCGAGCAACCTAATCCAGCCGGTGGGCGACTGTGAAATAGAGATTCCCGAAGGGCAAGAGATTAGCATCGTGTTGGAAAGCGATCCCCTCACAACCTGCTATTTGACGCTTGCGGAAAGCGGGGTGGTGATCGGTGGGTAATATCGCGTACACGTACGTTTTCGCCGATGGCAACACGGGGCTGGGCGCGAAGATTCAGGCGAACCTCGACGACATCACGGACATCGTAAACGGTGCCCTGGACGGCACGAACCTCAAGACCGGCGCGAGTCTCGCCATAAAGAAGATGACCGCCTCCACGAAGTTTGTCACGCCGAAGATCACGAGCAAGGTCACGGCGGAAGACCTGGTGGTCAACATCCCGGATACCGGGGTCTCGAAACTGAAAGTGACAAACTCAAGCGACGTGGTGTTGTTCGAGATTGATTCCACGGGAAAACTAATCATAGGGAGTTAAACATGGCATTAGGCGATGTAGAAGTCAAGGGAGATTTGGAAGTCGAGGGCGATACCGTACTGGCGGCATTGACGGCCAGTGGTGCTGTCATTTTGAATGGTGCCTCCGTGTTGAACGGGACTTGCGATCTGGCGGGCGGTGCTCTCAATACCGATTTGGTAACTGACTTGAACGCCGACAAGGTGGATAGTGCGGACAAGTCAATCGACGGCACGCTTGCGGGAAACTCAGACAGCCTCATTCCCACGGAGAAGGCGGTCAAAACCTACGCGGATGCCCGGAAGGCCGAGTGCGTAGCCCTCACCGGGGATCAGACCGTGGCCGGAGTGAAAACTTTCTCCTCTGATCCCGTGGCAACGGTGCCTTCCGTGCGCGATCAGGGAACGGGGGCCGTAGCGCTGAAATGCAAAATTGTTGAAATCGGCGATTGGAATATGGATTCCACGGTTTTGGTATATATAACTCATGGCTTAGATTTTACCAAAATAAGAAATGTCTCTGCCATCATCCGGGCTGATTCTGATGCCAACCGCTATCAAAACGGCCATGAGGCGAGCGGAACGGTGCAGTTCTCCGTAGGTGCGATTGGTAGCTCGCAAGTTACATTAATTCGGCTGACCGGAGGAATATTTGATGCCTCCAGTTGGGACGACACTTCCTATAACCGCGGCTGGGTGATGATTTGGTATGAGGCATAGGAATTAATGTTTTCCGGACCAGTCTCTATTGGAGAGCGTCAGGGCCAGGCGATTATGTCCCGTCCCGTCTCGGTACCGTCCGGTTTCCTCGCCATAAAATCCGTGAATACACAGATGTTCTGCTTCCAGCGAAAGGAAGCCATATCGAAGCCGGGCAAACACGCGGAAATCTCCCTCGACGGGAGCGAACCATGGTGCCTCGGCGGGCCGAAAGTAAATAGTCGATGCTCCGCCGATTTCCAAGGTCTTTGCGATCATCACACTGGCCTCAAACTCCGTATAGCCATACCACCGAAGCTCCGGGGCCAGCATATCCGTTTGCTCGGTGCCAAGCGTGAAAGCATAGAGAAAGAGTATCCAGTTCATACTTCAAGTATAGCACTTGGCAATGTGTCTTGCAAGTGTCCACAAGGAGAATAAATGGCAATAACGCAAGCCCCGGCCTGGCAATGGCCGACCAATACCCCAACTACTCAAAGACAAACCTTAACCTGGAAGCCCTATGAGCCGCAGAAACAAACGGTCGACTGGTCTGCTACCGGGCAGACACCCTATTCGGGGGTAGAAGGCGGGGCCATCGCCAGACTCGCGGACATCATCAAATACGGCGGATACTCCCCGGAACAGAAACAGACCATGCTCACCGGGGCGATGCAGCCCGTGTACCAGCAGGCAGAGGAAGCGGGTCGCCAGGCCACGGGGAGCGCCTACGCCCGGGGACTGGGGCAGAGTGGAGTGCTGCAGCGCGGCCTCACCGATATTCAGAAAGGTGTTGGCTCCAGTGTGGCCCAGCTCGCGGGGCAGATTGAACAGCAGGGCGCGGCACAGGTGATGCCCGCGATTCAGGCCGCCCAGACGGGCCAGCAGAACCTACAGCAGATGATGCTCAACCAGGCGCAGTACAACGCCAACCTTGCCCAGCAGCGGGAAGAATTGGCCACGCAACTGAACATGAAGTCGGGAGATTTGCAGACCGCCATCGCCCAGATCAACGCGACCCTGGACATGTCCGACGCGGACCGGCAGGTGAAGCTGGCCGAGATCACGAATCAATACGGGTTGGATGCGGCAAAACTGGAAGCCCTCCAGCAAGAAGCGAAAAAGGACCGCTGGTCGAACTTCTTTGCTAACCTGCTCGGCGGGGCTGCGACCGTGGGCGGCGCTGCCCTGGGGGCTGCATAATGGCCGGCGTCTGGGACGCCCTCGGGGCGGGAATAGAGCGTGGCGTAGCGGCTTATCTTCAGGGCCAGGAAACGCAGGCGCAGCGCAAGCGCGAGGAAGAGGAAAAAGCCCGCGAATTAGAGCGGTGGCTTTACGGCAAGATGCAATCCGAGCGCGCCGCAGGACTGAGCGAAAGGCAATTCGAGCTAGAACAGCAACAGGCCGAAGCAGCCCGGACTCGCGCGGCGGAAGAACTCGTCTGGAGGAAATCTGAAGGTGAGGCGGAACGCGCCAGCGCGGAGAAAATAGCCGGGATGCGGGAAGGCGGAAAGCAGAAGGAGCAAGCTCCCGAAAAGCTTCTCTATACCCCCGGTTTCAACAACGCCGCCGCCTTCCAGCTATTCTCCGACTACATGGGCGGTCAATCCTCTGCGGCCCAGCTCAAGGCCGCGCTCGGCGGCCCCCAGGGGCAGCAGCTTGCAGAGGGTGCGGTTAATTTCTTGTCTCAGACCTTCGGGTACTTGTGGCCCCAGCGGGATTTGTCTACGGACTTCTGGCGGTATTTCAAGGGCATCGCGCCCAACCTGAAAGTCCCGATGGCACCTGCGCCAGTCCCGGCCGCTCCCGCGAGAGAGCCGACCCCGGGCGTGGTACGGCAACCCCAACCTCTGCCCAAGACGATGGCAGAACTGCAAGCGGCGATTGCCCAGCCCCCCGCCATGTTCCAGGGCGGAACCGTGTCTCCCGAGTTGGTAACACAGCCACCGCAAGCTGTCGTCTCCCCCGAATTGCAGTTGGGCACCGAAACACCACGAAGCCTGCGGGAGATGGTCATGGGCAGGTCCAGCCAACAGGTTACACCCGGCGTAACTACGGCGCAAGGGCCGACCCCAGAAGAACAGCGCACCCTGGATACATACAAGCAGGCCGACAGAACGCTCAAGATGATGATGGAGAAAGACCCCGCCGCGCGGGCGGTGCTAAACAAGTACCTCTGGCCGTTGGCCGCGAACGTCACCTGGTAAAGAATGTCCGACTTCTCGTCCGCTTTTGCCCCCTCTGCACTCTCTCCGCGGGCGGGCGGGGCCGCGTTTGCTTCTAGCATTCTGCCCAAGCTGGACAGGCAAAGTCTCGAAAGTCAAATCTTCGAGGAAGAAGAAAAAGCCAAAGCAGTCGGCCTCAAGGTGCCCTCGACGACACCCCGTCTCCGGGTCTGGGACATCCTAGAATGGGCGCGGTATCCGATTACCAACATGATCTATACCGCTTCCAAAGAATACAAAGAAGAAAAGCTAGGCTGGGAGGATGTCGGCAAGATCCTCAAGTCCGCCGTCTACGGCATCACGCTCAAGGAGCGGCACAACACCGAGGACGTGCTGCGGGTGCTCTGGCCGGGCAAGCCCGAATGGATTTACAAGGTTGGGGGGCTGGCTGGCGACATTCTCACCGATCCTACTACTTACCTCACCTTCGGCTGGAAAGGCGGGGTCAAGGGCGGGATGGCGGCGGCGAAAACCGGGGCCACGTGGGCACAGAAGGCCGCCAAGCAGATTG
>CAYGYP010000106.1:0-6391 GCA_964354115.1 uncultured Candidatus Bathyarchaeia archaeon
TTTCGGCGTGGATGTGGTAGGAGGAGCAGACGAAGTTCGCCGGATGATCACTTATCTTCCGGAGGAAGCTGGAGCCTACCGCAACCTTTCAGGGTGGGAGTATCTGAGGTTCATGGCTAGCTTTGCTGCGAAAAGCAAGGATGATGCCAAACAGATGGTCACAGAGGCAGCTGAAATCTGCGGCCTAGGCGAACGATTGAAGGATCGAGCCAAGACTTACAGCAAGGGGATGAAGCGTCGCCTTCTCGTCGCAAGGGCACTGATGTCTAGGCCTAAGCTTGCCATCTTGGATGAACCTACAAGCGGGCTAGATGTTCTACATTCTTACCATGTGAGAACGATAATCAAACGCTGCGTGCAGGAGCATGGCGTAACTGTGCTACTTTCAAGCCATAACATGCTTGAGGTTGAACACCTATGTGAAAGAGTCGCATTGCTGAACAAGGGCAAGATTGTGGTAGAGGGGAAACCGCAGGAACTGAAAGAAAGATTCGACAGCCCCAACCTCGAAGAAGTTTTCGCAAAGGTGGTTGGATTTGCTTAGAGGCTTTGGCAACTTTTTGCTGAAAGAGCTTAAGGAACTGATCAGAGACCCAAAGATACTCTTGGGGATGATAATCGTTCCGCTGATAATGTTTCCGGTACTGGGTGCAGTGATGAACTTTTCCGTTGAATCAGCAAAAGAAACTGCCGGAAAAACGACAGTGCTCGTTCTCAACCATGACGAGGGAGACAACTCCACCCAGTTCATCACATATCTCAGCCATTGGGGCTTAAGAGTTTTCGTGACAAACGTTTCAACGGTGAATGACGCTGTCAAGCAGATGGCCACATACAATGCCTCAGATATGATTGAGATTCCCGCCGATTTCAGCCGAAACGTCAACGCTGGAAACAGCACCACAGTTGAATTCTACAGCGTCTTCTCAGGAGCAGGCTTGCTCGAAGGTATCGGATCTTCGATCGTTGACAGCCTAGTGGGCCAGTTCAATAGAGAAGTGGCGCCAGACATGATAGTCCCTGAAAGGTCCACTATCGTCAAAGGAAAAATCGCTGAGAACGTGGACCCTCGTGCCCTTTCAAACATCATGATTTCACAAGCGATCGCTCTGCCGATCACAATGATGATACTGCTCACCTATTCCATGCAGATAGCCGCAACCTCTGTAGCGATGGAAAAAGAGGAGAAAACTCTGGAGACAGTGTTGACCCTGCCTATGGATCGTTTCGCCATTCTCATGGGAAAACTCTCAGGCTCAATCATAGTTGCAGGAGTTGCCGCCCTAGCCTACATGGTCGGATTCAATTATTATATGGGCTCTTTCTCAGGATTGTCTACAGGGGGCGCAAGCCTCGATTTGGTTTCGCTGGGACTTGTCCCCTCACTTTTTGGATATACGCTCTTGGGAATCTCACTTTTCATCACGTTACTCTCAGCCCTAGCGCTAGCAGTCATCCTCTCGGCTTTTTCGGAAGACGTCCGAAGCGCCCAATCGCTCGTAAGCTACATCTACCCATTTGTCTTCATCCCATCCTTTGTGCTAATGTACATTGACATCAACGTCCTCCCCATGTGGCTGAGGATTATCCTCTACGCAATCCCCTTCAGCCAGCCAATCATAGCTTCGAAAGCCGTCATAATGGGAGACTACCTGACTGCTGGACTTGGCATAGTCTACGTTGTCGGGTTCACGTTAGCCATCATGTATGTTGCATCCCGACTGTTCGCAACAGAGAAGATTCTGACTGCGAAAATCAAGCTTAGAGGATTAAGAAAGCGCGGAAGAACGGAAACGGAAGCAAGTTGACAATACTTTCAAAACATCCGGGCTCGCACTATTATCCCAAGTTGTCAGCAGTGTCGGCTGCATTTCATACTAGTCCATGCAGATTCCTGCGTGAGCAGCCGAAAAATCTTTAGGAGAAACAAACGGTTAAATGAGCTTTAGAGGTACGAGTTTGGTTTCACTAAGGGCATTGGCGCCTTCACTCACCAGAATTACCGTTGCCTCTGCCGTCGGGGCAGCGCTTCACATTGGACAAGGCGACCCCGATTTGGTAGATGCAAAAGCCGTTGAGTTTTCGCGAGCCGTACTGGCTCAAACAGACGTCGACGGCGAAGTAATCGCATGCGAGGGACCGAAGGACAATGCACCGGCTTTCATGCGAAGAGAGCAAGTTGGCACAGGAAAAGGCCCGAAGGTCGAGTTTGTGGTTGATCCTGTCGACGGCACGACGGCCACTTCGAAAGGCAGAAAAGACGCTATTTCAGCTCTAGCGTGCGCGCCTTCTGGCTGCTTTCAGGTTCTCCCAGACGACGGATACTATTTCAAGGTTGCAGCAGATCATCATTTAATCGGCAAGATCTCCTTGGACATGTCAATAGAAGAGATCGTGCGCACGGTTGCCAAAGAAAAGGGCTTGCCTCTTGGCAACTTCACCGTGATAATGCTTGAGCGCGACCGACATCTTGAAATCTTAAAGACTCTGAGGAGACTAGGCGTACGAATCATCCTAATTCCCGACGGCGACATTGCAGCAGCCGTTGCGACGTGTATTGAAGGCTCGGGCGTTGATCTTCTAATAGGTGCCGGCGCAGGACCCGAAGCGACAATTGCAGCAACCGCCGTGAAATGTCTAGGAGGAACCATGCTTGTGAGGGTGTGGAGAGATGAGAAGGACGACGCAAAGAGGTTGGATAGACTAGTTAAAGAAGGCGTTGACGTAGACAAAATCTATGGTGAAGATGAATTGGCAAAGGGCAAGGAATTGGTCTTTGCAGCCTCAGGTGTGACAAAAGGTGAATTGCTGGATGGCGTTCGGTTCGTTCCGAACGGCGCAATTGTGAACTCGATTTGCATGAGGCTTCCGAGCGGAACCATTGAGAGGTCCGAAACGACGCTACGGTTCAAGGTTCACCCTGTCTACCGCCAATTCCTGACCGAAAACCGCTCTCAAAAAACTTATACAATGTAATGATCGTGGCAGCAAGAAAGAGAACCATATAGACCAGATGCGGCGGCCCTAGCCAAAGAGGAACCAACATAGGAAAGCTGAGAACGGTTGGCAGCAGTACAGTGAAGGCTGGTACAGCTAGCATCAGGTTTGAGAAAGAAGGCTGGAAGAATTTGTTTATGTCACTGGTTTTCAACATAACACCAATTGATATGAGAAATGCTAGCCATTCTATCATTATGTTCGTTGAGCTCTTTATTCCTATGCTCAATCCATAGAATTCCGTAGTCACAGGCCACAGTAGTCGAACCGCTCCTCCTGCTATCAAGTCGCCTACCAAGGAATGCTGGACAATGGCTATGAAGTACGGTATTGCTTCCTTGTGGTAGATTGCGAAGGCCGGCAAAAAGGCTATTGACAGCACTATGACAGAATGTGTGGGTCCTCGATGTTCAATGAAATTTGAGAACAGAATGTCAGCGTCCGGAAGAACAGACAGCATAAGAATTAGGGGGATATTGACTTTCTTCGACAGAAGTCTTGCAGACCCTCGAGCAAGGAGGTATCCGAGCGCAAGGTGGCCGACTGCGAACAAGTCTTTTCCTCTTTTTATAGCCAAGAAGGAACACAAGCTGCATTATTAAGGTTTAAAACAGAGCCAACATGCGGGACATGGGAAACAAGCGAATATCAGCAACATTCTTTGATCTTGAACCGAATATGGGTTCACTGTGCCTTGGATTCTGGACAGAGGATCAACGGCATCTTGAACCCCATAATGTCTCTCGCATCTGGAATGTCCCGGAAAAGGCTTAAATCCGTTTCAGAACAGATTTTGGGTGAACGTGGTCACATATTGAAAAGAAATTTTGCAGTCGAAGCTCGCCAGCTATCGCGTGACTATGTTTCGACCAAGCGCAGTCACGTTTTTGGGAAGAAGTCGACAACGATCATCAAGGCACTTGACCGGGTTGATTTCGAAATCCAAGAAGGCGAATTGTTCGGTCTCCTAGGCCCAAACGGTGCCGGAAAAACTACGACAGTGAAGATTCTCTGCACTCTGCTTGAACCGACTAGTGGCCACGCTTTTGTCAAGGGTTATGATGTGGTGAAGGATGCTGGACGCGTGAGGAAAATTGTAAACATGGTGGCTGGTGGTGAGCGGATGCTCTATTATAGGCTCACGGGCAGGGAGAATCTAAGATATTTCGCTGACCTCTACGACGTTCCCAAGAAGGAAGTAACGGCTAGAGTGAACAATCTGTTGGAGCTCATGGGGCTTTCCGACAGAGCTGACGACGAAGTTGAGAAATACAGCAAGGGCATGAGGCAGCGCTTGCAAGTTTGCAGAGGATTAATCAACAATCCTGAAGTTCTTTTTCTTGACGAGCCCACTCTGGGATTGGATGTGAACATCGCGAAAGACTTGCGCAGTTTCGTGCGAGAGAAGATAGTCAGAGAACAAGGCAAAACGGTTCTCTTGACTACTCACTATATGTATGAAGCAGAAGAAATGTGCGACAGGGTGGGCTTCATTAGCAAGGGCAAGCTTGTCGCAGTTGGAGAGCCACAGGAGCTTAAGAGAAGAATGCCCTCGGGATTCTCAATAGAGATACTTGTAACGCGATTAACAGAGGAAACCATCAGCGGCCTAGGAAAGCTGGAGTCCGTGAGGAAGGTGATTACGACGGATTACGAGGGTGAATCGGAAGGCGAAAAGATCGACCGACTCGTAGTCAACGTGGACAACGATAAAGCCCTACCACATGTATTGACCCATATGGCAAGCACGCACTGCAGAGTGGTCTCATTCAACCTCCGCGGACCGACCCTAGAGGATCTTTTTATGTTCTATACAGGAGAAAAATGAATGTTCACCAGAGTTGTAATGGCTGAAGCATTGAAGAGCCTCAAGGTCTACTTCTTCAGTGGTCGAACACTCGTCTGGGCCTTGGTTCTGCCACTTGGAAACGGGCTATACCTGTATTTCTTGTATTTGCCCTTCGCCACCAAATCGGTCAATCTTCAGTTCAATGCTGCGACCTACACGATAGACTTGGTAGGTTTCACAATAATTGGGCAGCTGCTCTACTCCTTCTTCACGATGATGCTGTTGGCAGGTGCACCCTTTGAAGCAGAGAGGTGGCAGGGCACTCTAGAGGCGCTCCTGCTCTCACCAGCGAACCGCATTGCACTACTCCTAGGCGAAGCTTTAGCAAATGCTGTCAATTACACGTGGATGCTAATTGCATTGGTCCTATCATGGGTAGCATTCATCCGAGTGAGTATTCTTGTAACAGACCTTTTCGCGCTCTTCGCATCTCTTGCGTTGTCTTACCTTGCGATGGTAGCTCTTGGAATGTG
This sequence comes from uncultured Candidatus Bathyarchaeia archaeon, assembly GCA_964354115.1. Taxonomy (GTDB): domain Archaea; phylum Thermoproteota; class Bathyarchaeia; order Bathyarchaeales; family Bathycorpusculaceae; genus DASPTR01. The sequence goes on from CAYGYP010000106.1 coordinate 5,320, forward strand.
CCTGGAGACTTTCGACATCTACTCAAGAAGAGGAAGTATATTCACGGCATGGCTTCAGGAACCTGTGATGTTTCTCTCTGGTCAGATCTTCCCATTGCAATCAATGCCGGGATTTCTGCTGCCATTTAGTTACTTGCTGCCATTGACCTTCGGCCTAATGGCTGTCAGGCTCACTTTGCTTGGCGGAGCATCAATGCATGAAGTGGCAGTTCCTCTAGTCGCACTTGCCATTATGACAATCGTCTTCTTGATACTGGCAAGAGTATTAGTGAACTATGCCGAACGCAGGGCCAAAGCGAAGGCGACTTTGACTCAATTCTGAGGCGAGCAGAATATGGTTGGTCACAGTCTCAGAGTCATTGCTTCAACCGCCAAAGTCAACCTAGTCATGACTTGGCGATTCTTTAGCTGGACGGGCTTTGCATTGAGGTTTTTTACGCCTATTATGACGCTTGGAGCCGCGTGGATATTGTACAACATGGTCTATGCAGGCAATCTGGCGCCAGAGTTTGGAATAGCCATAGGCAGCTCAGGCTACTTGTCCTTCATAACCATAGGCAACGCATTCTACGTGTTCGTTTTTGCAGCAGCCTTCGTGGTTGGCAGAGTCATGTTCTGGGAGCGCGCCACAGGCACAATTGAGGCAACGTTCATGACGCCTATGAGCCGTCTAGCATACATGTCAGGAATCATGGTAGCAGCAGCAACCAACTCTTTAGTCGATTTCACCGCCGTCTTTCTACTAGGCTTAGCATTCGGCTTCCGAATAGCCCTGTTTAATGCACCACTATTCTTGTGCAGCTTGCTGCTCACAGCTTTCGGCCTGTTCGGAATCGGATTGATAACCAATGCGGTAACGCTGACGTTTCGAGACCGAACCACGACGGCCAACAGTTTAATGATATTGTTCATGGTCTTCTGTGGACTGGTCTGCCCTGTGGAGTTCATGCCGCCATGGGCTCAATTGATTTCGAAGGCCTTGCCCTTGACTTATGGGATCAGACTGATGCGAGCCTCACTGCTAGGCATTGGAACTGTCGACCCAACGTATGACATCCTGGCCTTGCTCATC
>CAYGYP010000107.1:0-6341 GCA_964354115.1 uncultured Candidatus Bathyarchaeia archaeon
GAAAGTTGTACACGTAACACCAGTCAGAGGGTACAGGCTTGGTTCGGGCCGTTTCTTCTAGAAAGTTTGTAACGGCGGTCGTCCTGCCTGTTCCAGGGAGACCAGCGACATAAACGTTAAACCCGCGTTCCTTGATTTCCAAACCGAACTTCAGTGCTCTGACAGCCCTTTCTTGGCCAATGATCTTTTGGAGGGGCACCAATCCTCGTGTGGTGTCACAACGCATAAGACCAGCGTCACATTCCCTTCTTAGTTTTTCTGCAGGCAACTCGTTTACCATTTTATTCATTCTCCTTAATCTTGAAATAGCGCGTGGCTATATTGTGGAACGCAATATGTCGCAATAAAATATAAATATTCCGATTATGTTTAGACGGGAATGAGTGACCATGCGTTCGGAAGAGGAAAAAACGGCTGCGAACTGGCTTAAGGAAACGCAGAAGGGCTACATACGAATCGTAGCGTTAATTCTCTTGAGTAAGAAGCCACATCATGGCTATGAAATAATGAGGGAAATAGGGGAAAGAACCATGGGTTTTTGGAGGCCGACTTCCGGCGGCATTTACCCCATACTTCAAGACTTGGAAAAGTCAGGATACGTAAAGGGAGAATGGGACTCTGAAAGAAAAAGGAAGCGAAAGACGTATAGAATCACCCGGACGGGCAAGATAGTTCTTAAGCGAGCTCTTGCTAGGGAGAGTCAAATCGCCAATAACATGAGCGGCTTGTTCAAGGAGTTCATGAAAGATGTGCTCGAGGTAGAGCTGCAGCCGATTGCGATGCCTAGAAGGCCACCTTTCTTCTCAGTATTCCTCGAAGAGAGAAAGGAACAACCTGAAGATACGATCAGGATCATAGAAAACAGGCGCACACAGATTGAAAATATGGTGGAAGAGTTGGAAAAAGAGCTAGGGCGAATCAATAAAAGATTAATTCAGCTAAAACAGCCAAGGAGAAAAACAATGTACAGCGAGGTTCAGCCATAAAAGGAGGCAATGCAAGATGTCCATGCTTCCAGGTTCAGACATCCTGAGTACCCTAATGAACATTGTTTCCGTAGCTGTTTTCTTCGTCTTCATGTTTTTCTCTCGAAAGATACAAGCCGTTCTTATGATGCGGCAGATATCTGCAGCTCTGACCAAACTGAGCGTCATGCGAGATAGAGCCAAACAAGCAGTCATCTCAGCGATCACCGAAGTAGGCAAGCCTGAAAGGGACCCAAAGTCCAGACTGGAAGCGCTCCTTCAATTCTTTACCATTGAACCTGCGAACATGGATCCGTCTGGAGTTGTTCAAAGGTTTGAACACTTGCTTGACACAGCGGACGTTCGAATCAAAGATGAGGTTAAAGCAATTGCGCCTCATGCCGACGAAAGTCAACTGCAGAACCTGCAAAATCTTGTGGAAGCAGCTCAGGTTTTGAACACTATCTATCGGGTCGTGCGTCATTATTACCTGTTAGGGAAAAAGGAGGGCACACTGTATAGCGCAATGCAGATTCAGATGCAGCTTCCCGTGATTATGGAAGAAGCCGAAGCCTACGTTTCTTTTCTGGACGCTTTCAAGCAGGGCAAGCCGATCGGTGACGGAATCGGCGCGCTAGCTGCCTCAAAACTGATGGCTGATCATGACAAGTTTGAAGTGGCCAAGGACATGATGGCTGCAGAGACAACGATTGATGGTAGACGAGTCCTGGTTACGAAAGCCAAAGGTCCTGGCGGGGTCGTTGGAAAACCGGGAGATGCGGTGGACAAGCTGATTGAGACAAGCGGCGGAAAGGTGTCTCTAGTTGTGATGATCGACGCTGGGCTAAAATTAGAAGGGGAAGACTCTGGTGATGTCGCAGAGGGCGTGGGGGCTGCAATAGGCGGGATTGGCGTTGACAAGTACAAGATTGAAGAGGCGGCTACTAAATACAAGATTCCAGTCTATGCAATAATCGTCAAGGAGTCGCTGAAAGAGGTGCTAGCGTCAATGACAGAGGCAATTTCTCAATCTGCTGATGTTGTGACTTCAAGACTCAAAGACATTATCCAACAACGAGCCAAAGAAGGAGACACGGTCATCGTCGTCGGTGTTGGCAACACCATAGGTATCGGACAATAGTTAGCTAGGCGCACGGATCATGTCGTACTTGCAGAAAATGGGCATATTGAGTGTCTTCCCCTTTTCTTGGGCGGCTCATATCCGCCTGCCCATCACCAGCGAATGAGTTCTTCTGAAGTTCCCTTTTGATGGGGAAAGACTAAAAGCGAGAGTAAGAAATTGGCAAGAAAGGTGAGAAACTGATGAGTGTAGAGCTTCCTGAAGCACATATTCTTGCAGAACAAATGAACAAAGAGCTTCGTCGAAAATTATTCAGCTCTTATCATCTGCAGGATTGTATGAGTCTGCAAAGGCTAGGCTTCATTAACAGGGATACACGATCCTTTGACCAGCTTGTTAATGGAAAAATCGAGTCTGTCATATCCAGAGGCAACGTCATTCGCGTTAAACTTGACAACGGGGTGAACCTTATCCTTGCACCCGAGTATGGTGGCAGGGTTCTGTATCACACAAATGGAAAGACTGTTCCAGACAAGCTTCACCTGCGGGTCGATTTCAGTGATGACACATTTTTGACGGTAAGGCTGACAGGCATGGGCGTGATCCAAGTAGTGAAAGACGATGAGCTCAAACAGTCTTATGTCTACAGTCGAGACTTCTCTGAAGTAGCTTCGCCGGTAGATGACGAGGGATTCACGTTCGACCGCTTCTCTGAGCTCCTTGCTGAAGAGAATGTTGTGCTTAAGTCTGCGCTCGTGGGTAGAGACGCTATTATTGTAGGCCTAGGCAACAGTGCCTTTCAGGATATCGTCTATAGAGCCAGGGTACATCCGAAGAGAAAAACCTCTGAACTCAGCAAAAACGAAAACCGAGCACTATACGATGCGATAAGGCTTGTGCTCAAAGAGAGAATCCGACTTGGAGGAAAAGACGAGTTCTCAGACCTTTATGGGCACCAAGGAAGCTACAGGCCAGCCATGGGCCCAAACATGAAACAGCAGACCTGCCCCGTATGCGGAACTCTCATAGAGAAGTTGAGTATTGGAGGAGGTCAAACATACTTCTGTCCCAAATGTCAGAAATAGCAATCGGACCTTGTCGTGTGGAGCAAAGAGGGAAGGATTAGGGAACAGCACTCGGGCATCTCTCTTAAGTGGTCTTTCGGTTTATTCTGCTGCTGTTTCTCCTTTAAGCCCTGCTTCAGGGTAGGCGAAAACATGCGCTTTTTCAGGTTCAAAGCTGAGCGTGACCTCTTCCGCTGCGTTGAGCCATTCACCGGTCAGGGAAGGGTGGACGACCATGAGGGAGTCTTGGTTTTCGAGTCTAACGTCGTATCTCACGCTGTTGCCCTCGAATGTGACTTTCTCCACGGTTCCTCGGAGCGAGTCTTCGCTTCCTTTCACACCTTTTTCCATTGAGAGAGCCTCGGGCCTGATGGCCAAAACTACTCTATCACCGATTTTTCCGCCTTTATCGATCGCTTGAACCTTCAAACCACCGCGAAGCTCTATCACAGATCTCATTCTGGACACTTCAAGAATATGGCCTTCAAGAAAATTGGATTCGCCTATGAAATGTGCCACAAAAATGCTGCCTGGGGCCATGTAAAGCTCTTCAGGCGTTCCAACCTGTAATACCCTTCCTTTTCTCATAACAGCTATTCTGTCTGAGATTGACATGGCTTCTGCCTGATCATGCGTGACATGGATAGCCGTTAGGCCAAGATCCTTAGCCATTCTTCTTATTTCGTACCTGATCTCGTTGCGCACTTTCGCGTCCAACTGCCCCAACGGTTCATCAAGGAGGAGTGTTTTTGCGCCTGCGGCTAAAGCCCTGGCCACGGCTATTCTCTGCATCATTCCGCCGCTCAGTTCATTTGGAAATGCGTCCAAGCGCTCGTGGAGTCTAACCAGTTCTAGGACTTCGTGCCCGATAGTTCTCGCTTTTTGGACGCTAAATCCTTTGACTCTCGGCCCGTAAGTCACGTTGTCCCAAGCAGTCATGTGCGGGAAAAGTGCAAATGTTTGGAACACAAATCCTATGTCCCTGTCTTCAGGAGGAACATCATTGACGAGTTTGTCACCGATGTATATTTCACCCTCATCCGGTTCGATCAAACCAGCGATTAGCCTAAGCAACGTCGTTTTCCCGCATCCGCTCGGACCGAGCAAAGAAAAGTACTCTTTGTCCCGGATTTCGAGGCTGACGTTGTCCACTGCCATGATCTTTCCGAACTTCTTTGTGACGTTGACGACTCGGATTTCAGGCATTTTCAGAATCACCCGGTCATGTTATCCCCTTTCAGAATGCATTAGGCGGTATGTGGATTTATGTAGCAGCATGTCAAGATCTTCCTTTTTCCTTCGAGATAAATCTTAAGACCAGCAGAATTATGAAGGAGAAAAGAATGAGAACGCCACAGCCCAAACCGATCTCGAGAGGCGTTGCGATCAGCTTGTGCCCTAGGAGCGCGGCCTTCACCCAATTGACAATTATCACGGGTGTTGTCTGCAAAGTTGTGGACACGGCAACCGTGGCTCCTGTCTCGCTCAAGCTTCGCGTGAAAACGATTATGGCTCCTGAAAGCAATGAATACTTCGTGAGCGGAAGGACAATCGTTCTGAAAACGTCTAATGGTTTTGCTCCGAGCGTTCGTGCTGCTTCTTCCATCTCCACGCTTATTCTTTCAACCGCAGCGGATGCTGACCTTACGAAATACGGGTAAGTTATAGTCATGTGCGCAAATATGAGTAGCCACATCTCGGGGATGAAGGGGAAATATTGTGTCCAGAAGAACTTTAGTGAGACGCCGAGGGCTATTGACGGGACGATTAATGGGACGTTGATGAGGACGTCAAATATGGTTGATGGTAGACCTCCCAGCCCCTTTCTGGCTATGAGTATCGCCATTGGAAGACCGATGATGAAGTTTAGTATTGTAACAGCCCCGGCAAGAGAATATGAAAGAATCAGGCTCTGCCAGTATCCTCCCCACACGCCCGCACCGGACAATGAATTAGGCAGAGTATTCGTGAAAACCGCTTGAAATGCAGGCAATGCAACCCAAAGAGATGGGACAAGAACTATCGCGAGAAAGATCAGCAAAGTTGCACTGTCTCTTGAGGCAGATGACTTTGAGTAGCTCAGCTTTCTCTCGAAACCTGGCCATACTCCACTTATGGGAAGCTTGAGCCTCGGCGCGACGATGCGGATCAACGCAAAGACCACGGTCGCGGCAACTATGAGCAAAAGGCTTGCCAGAGCGACGGAGCCATCGTAAACGCCGACAGTGACCGTTTTAGCAATATTATAATCGTTCGCGATGTTCTGAATGAAAACTGGTCCATTCTCGAAAACACCCGCTACGATGAACGTTGCTCCAGTCTCCGATAGCGACCTCGCAAAAGCAAGAATAAACGCGGCTATTAGCGAGGGTTTCAGAATCGGGAATGTTACCGTTCTTGCCGCAGTGAATGGTGGTGCGCCCAATGTCCTCGATGCCCTTTCATACTCGACCTTGTAGTCAAGTAGAGCTCCAACTAACACTCTCACGACGACGGGGTACGAAAACGTGAAGTGGAGCAAAATGACGAGGAGCCAACCTTGAGAAACCAAGGGACCGCCGAAAAGAGCCGATATGCCGCCGGGCATATTCCAGAACAGAATGAGCGAATAGCCGAGAGCAGCGGTTGGAACGACGAAGGGTATATCGGCCAACGTGTCTACGACGTTGAGCCATCTTGATTTGCCCCTTGCCACAAGCCAAGCCATGGGAATTCCCGCTATCACATCCATCGCAGAAACAAGCAGGGCCACCCAGAGGGAATTCGTGACTGCACTAAGCGCACGAGCAACAAGAGGAGACTCGGATAAAACCTGCTGTATCGCACCTAATCTAGTCATGATTCCGATTAGCGGCGGAAAGAGTATCAGAGCTAAGAAGACGGTGACAGAGGCTAAGTAGACCCCGTACTTGATGATTCTGTTCGAAGATGCATCACTGAAAGCTTCACGGATCCTACGTCTTAACAAGCCTTCCTCACTCTGATCTGTTACCGTTCCTCATCTAGGAGAACAGTTGATAAGTTTTCCCCAGTGAGCAAGCCGAAAAACCGCATTGTTTCTAAGAATAGATCGGGCTCACAAACAAGCTTGGCTGTCTGTATCGGAAGCACCTATAGAGTTCAGAAGGTTGCAAAGGACCTGGTGCTTCTTTCTATATAGTGTACGTATCCTTCCATACACTATTTGGGAATTCTACATAAGTAACGCGTTCGAAGAGTCTGTCAGGGGGG
>CAYGYP010000108.1:0-6265 GCA_964354115.1 uncultured Candidatus Bathyarchaeia archaeon
ATAAGGGTTTAAACGTGAAGATTTCCGTGTTACTTGAAACGCCATCCGTCAAAATTCTTCTTTTCCTCCATGAGCGCGGCGAGGTAAGATATACAGACTTGACAAAGCTGATAGCAAGCCGAGGAACTCTTTCACTCAACATCAAAGAGCTTGAGGAAGAAGGATTAATACGGAGGAGAATCCTGACAACCAAACCAATACAGGCGCATTATTCACTAACAGAAAAAGGCAGGGAAATCGTAATTCATTTTGACGAAATCAAAAAGGCACTTTAAGCGTATGAAGCGCGCATTCCTCGACCATGCGCATCTACAGCGCCAGCCCGCATAGTCAGCCAAGGAAACGTAACGGCAACAATCGTGTGGTTCGCCATAACGACAGGCGTCACAGCAGGACTAAGCTACTACAAAGAGAAAGGCCAATAAAAGCTCACATGAGTTCAACTCTCTTAATTATGCGTGGGGCTAACTTCCGAGAGTTTGTTCTCGATGTCTTCAAGTCTCAATTCGATTCCTTTCAAAATTTGATAAATCTCATTTTGCCTCGAGGCGAATGCTATTCGAGCATTTTGATTCCAATCAAAGAAGTCTACAAAAAGTTGCGACAGTTGTTCAGCCCAACGCATGTGGCTATAAAATGTATTCGGTTTAAGAAGCAACAATTCGTTGAACTTTGCTTCAAAGACCATATAGTAATTCATAACCCAAATGTTAGAAATATCCAAACGCGATTTTTCATCGCATTCTTTCCCTAAAAAGAAGGGATTAATAGGCATGCCCAGCATTGAGGGAGCAGGGCCCATCCATATGCTTGAAATGGGGGTGCAAGACCCAACGCGATATGATACTTCAATCGCTAAATACTTATTCTTTAAAACAAGCTTGCCAGCATTTAAATTAGCTCTATCAGAAATTTCGTGCATAAAAATTTGAGTGCCTTCTGGAAGTTCTATAGAAATATCTGGAGGCATCCATCCAGCTTTGCTCTTTGCAAGTTCCTGGGCAATCGCAATTATCGGATTTCTGCCTAACATTGCTTCGAAGTCCTTTAGACGAAACAATCTTTCTTTGAAACCGAGCTGACCGGTTGGTTTTAGGGCATCCCACCCAAGCCATAATAGCATAAGATAATCCATTAAATGAGACAGGATATGTTTTTCACTTGGTGGAAGGCCTATTCCCTTCTTTAATTCTTCCATATATTGTGGTTCGTGCTGCTCTATCTTCTCAAATATTTGAAAGGCAAACATTTGGGGAAAGTAGCCTGCCGAATAATCATAAACCGATGGATAAACTTTGCTATCTCTCGGATTCCAAATTAAATTACAAGATGCTACCTTAACAAAGGTACGTGGTGGTTTTAGAAGGGTAATCGCAAAATAAGCAAAGCAAACTGAAACTGAAGCCAACACCACTGAGAGCCAAATGAGTAATGACGGACCCAGTTGATTTAAGAGCAATTGAGACAAAACACTTGCTAACAAATTTAGAAGAAAACCTAAAACTAAGGCAGTTAAGACCAGAATTACAATGTCCCGAATCTTCCTTTTATGTTGCTCGGCAAAGCCCATAGTCCCTCATCCAACAATATTGAGCGAAGCGTTACTTATTTCTTCATCTACTGAACCTTAACAAAAACATGTAAGTCTTTTTAAAGGCTTTTGATCCGCATTTTCATGACTGAAGCAAGGTAGCAATGCTTTTGCCTTCTTTTCCCTTTTCCAGATATGTGATGACAAATCGCCTATTCCAGAAATTAGATTTATAATCTGCTTTTTCATCGTGGAAATTGCTTCTCTATTTAGCAAAATGGAAAAGACAATATGACTTTTCAACCGGTGTTAGTTTGGCGCGCTTGGTGTCAGAACAATTATCGGCAGAAAATCTGTGAGCAAGGGAAAAGAATACGGGCGGATTTGGGTTTATGTTCCAACAAAAGTGAGCGAAGATACGGCTTTTCCATTTAAGGCTGGCTCTCCATGCTTGGTTGAAATCGACGAAGAGAATGGCACGCTTATAGTAAAACCGATTTCCGAGAAAGAGGCGACGGAACTCGGCTGGAGAAAACGGAAAAGGCGAAAATAAAGGGAACTTTCGTCAAGAATTATCATTCGCGCTTCAGGAAGGAGATCGCGGCTAATCGCCACATGCTCTATGGCACTGCAGCGGTTTACGCTGAAGGCGTTAGAAACGCCAGCATGGAAAGGATGGCGAAGTTCGTTAAGATTACTGCGATGCTGCTGCAGACAAAAGTTTACTTGTTTTGGAGAAAGTCTTGAGCTGACTGGACGACCCAAGATTAGGATGCCAAATGATCATGGCTTCGTGGTGTTATGAACAGCGATTGCTGGGCTAATTCGCATGAATGTCCTCTTTGGGATCATTGCTACGCGCTAGATAGTTCTGGAGTGATTGTGTGTTGAGGGTTCCCTCTTTTTCCTGATTTAAAGTTGCTATTAGTAGGTCATGAGCCTTGCTGGCGCCCTTCATTCCTCCAAGTGCAGAAAGAGGAGATGTCTTTATATGCCAATCGAAAGAGCTTAATCTCATCAGTTTTGGTATCAAATTCTCGGAATTTCCGTATTCACAATTCTGCTTAAGACACTCCTGAAATATGTCTCTAGCAAGCCAATGTAAAGAATAGATTCCAAGCGCTTTCAAAAGCATATAATCTTTTTCAGTTTTCTTGTCAAACGCTTGAGGGAATAGAGCTTTGAGAGAAATCCAATAGCTTCTCAGGAATTCATGCTTTTCTCTATCGCTCAATTTCGAGAAATCCTTGTCAAAGAACAATGTTTGGAGAGAAGAAACGAACGAATTTAGTTGAATAGGCTTTCCAGTCTCTCTTCTACCACTTATGTTGATTTTTTCCTTCAGAGGGGAATCGTTCTCACAGTTCATGGCGATGCCTATCTTCGCGCCGGTAACTCTCCAACTTTCCTTTTCAATTACTGGCAAACCTTGAATACCGCTTGTTTTGATTTTATAAAGCAAGGCATCCTTGAGAGAAGGGCTTATTCCCTTTTGTGTCTTGTTGACAATGAAAAAGATTGTTCTTTCAATGTCTTCGGAAGAGAAAATATTTTCAGTATGCCCTGGTGTTTCACGAACTCTCTCCGCGGCTGCCCCTGAATTGACAAAGACTACGGGAAATTCATAATTCATCAGGTCTGAAAAAAGTGCAGGATCGAACTCCTTTGAGAACATGAATCTTTCGCGTATCTTTCCAAATCCTCCAACCCTATGCTGTCCATCTATTATCCAGATAGCCCCTCTTTTTTTGGGTATTCGAAGGATTCCTAACTCGCCATCCTGCGATTCAAAGCTAGTTGTTCTTAGACTTACTAGTAGCGCAGGCATGACTGCCAATGGGCATTTTGTTAAATATTGGACAAGTTCAGAGGTTCTCTCTTCGTACTGTTCGCGCTGGTAGCCTTCAAGTTCTTCTTCTTTAAACTTATCCAGCTCGCATAGCTCTAGAACATCTTTAACTTTCATTTTCCCTGTAAACATCTCGATTTCTTTCTGAGCAAGTTTGAGGACTTTTACGTCAATTGAGTCTTCATGTTTTCTGGCTTCTGCCGCTATTTTTGAAAGTAGTTTGAGGCGATCGTCAGTTTGGATTTTCTCAGGAAAGAAAAGATTTGGGTCATTCCAGCATTTTTCACAGACTACTTTCTTTCCTTGATCGACACGGTATATTTTGCCTTTAATTTCGTATCCGCAACATGCGCAAATCATTGGATTGCCTCCAAGGGTTTCATAAATTCACCGAAAGCTTCATCAAAAGTATCACATCCAGCAACCTTCACTTTCAACATTCCCTCATAAGGTGGGAAAGCACCACCTGAGCCAATAACACGTCGCGCTCTTTGAACTGCTTCCAAACGGATTTTATCCCATTTCGGTGCCACATACGTATTCTTCGAGAGGGTATTTATCGGTTGATAACGCATAGGATAGCACACAGCTCCCCAACTCAAAGTATTTTTGATACGTTTAAAAAGATCTTGAGGGCTATCTGTGAAATTGTAAAGAGCATAAACCAGTATTCTTCTACCGTTAATGCCATATGAATTAAGAAGTTTTATTGCTCTCTTAACTGAAGGACCCATACCGAGGTAGTCATACGAAAGCCTTAGGAAGGGATCGATTCTGAGTTGAGCTATTCTCTTGGCAACTTCCTTCGTAATTAGTCTCGCGTCAAGTCCCTGGTTGAAATCAACCCCAAGTTGAAGTTCGTAGATCTCATCAACGATACTTTCCCACTCGGAGCTTGCCAGAAAATTGTTATCAAAGAGGACTATACGTCTGTGTCCAGGCCAAATCAGATGCCTAATGCTCTTCTTCTCTGAGTTAAGCCCACCCTCTATTCGTGGAACAGCACAAAATGTACATGATCTCAAACAACCGCGAGAAGAGAAAACAATGCTCGCTCCAACTTCATCATTCCATCGAGGAACTAGGCTATAGTCTGGAAGCAGGTCTTCAGCCTTTTCAAATACCCCTTTGGAAATGTGTTTTGGATCTATTCCACTTAATGCGGCATGTTCCGGCATCAAAGAGGCATAGAGACCTCCAAGCCAGAGCTCTGATCTTGGAAACAATTGCGAATAATGCTGAGTAGCTTCCCAAACAGGTTTCCAAGACCACGTAAAAAGACTTGTAACATAGATTATATCTGGAGTTTTTTCGACTCTGTTCATGATGCCATGAACGAGTTCAGTTGTGTCACCAAGCTTCTTATGGTATGAAGACAACTTCAATAGTCCTAATGGTGGATACTGACTGTAGAAGCTTGGTTCGACTAATAACACATGCTTGGGCAACGCAAGGATCTCCTGATTGTTCTTAGTAACCTTGGAGATCCTTAAATCTTTTGGTATTTGCTCAAGAACTGCTTGTCGTTGGCATGGGAACGCACTTCGTATATATATGATACTACTCAAATAGATTAGGGGTGTAGCTCTTTGGGTGAGTCTTCTCTGAATCTGAAGTCGCTCAACCTTAGGGTGACGTATCGATCTGTTGACTCTGATATTTTAAATGACTTTTACATTCCTTGCTTAATGAATTCGACACTGTACAAGAGAGCTGTAGGTTATTTCACTTCGGCGGCTTTGTCTGAAGCTGCCCGTGGTTTATTGGGTTTGGTCAGAAATGAAGGTAGAATGGTTATTGTTGCCAGTCCCAGACTAATGGAAGAAGATATTCGATCCATTGAAGAAGGCTATGAGTTACGAGAAGTTGTTAGGAAAGCATTGGAAAGAGGACTTGAACAGCATCTACCAGAACCAGACGTGACCAGAGTCCAAAATTTAACGTGGATGATATCTAATGGCAAATTGGACATTAGAATAGCTGTTCCAGAATCTAAGGATAATGAAGGGATTTATCATGAAAAGATCGGGCTGTTTTATGATCCAAATGGCAACATTGTTACCTTCTCTGGTTCTCTCAATGAAACAGCATCTGGTTTAATTTCCAATTATGAATCAATAGATGTTTCAGTAAGCTGGGACGAGGGTATCCGTGAAAGGGACCGAGTCAAAGATCATGTGGAACATTTTGACAGGCTCTGGAAAGGCACTGCACCTGGGTTGATAGTTATGGATTTTCCAGATGCCGTAAAGAGAACTTTAATAGAAAAATATAAACCCGAAAAACCGACGGTTGAAAGCCCTAAGAAACGCAACCCATACCCATTTCAAATACATGCTATTGATGCTTGGGAAAATGCCCACTACAAAGGTGTATTTGCCATGGCTACTGGGTCGGGCAAAACATATACAGCCCTAAAAGCGCTTGAACGCTGTAAGGAACTTAGGTTATCAATTATTGTAGTCCCATCTCAAGACTTAGTATATCAATGGGAAAATGAAATCAAGCTTGAATATGGAAAAAATTCCATCATTAGAAGGGCTCATAGCGAAGAGGAAAACTGGAAAGACAAGGTTAATAGACTGATTGACTGGCTCAAGAACTATGATTCAGGTACCAAGAGAGCATTCATAATTACTACATTACATACAGCATCCAAAGAAAATTTCCTTGACCTTGTCCATGATTTTCCAGGAGACATGTTGGGAATCATAGTTGATGAGGTGCATCATGCTGGGGCTCCCGTTTTCAGAAAAGCACTTGATATCAATGCGAAGTTTCGATTAGGGCTGAGCGCCACTCCAGAAAGAGAACGGGATGAGGAAGGAAATCAGGCAATATTCGATTATTTCTGGCATGGTCTATACGAGTATGATATCTCTGAT
>CAYGYP010000109.1:0-6190 GCA_964354115.1 uncultured Candidatus Bathyarchaeia archaeon
CCGAGAGCCATCTTTCTGCATTCTGACAGTGTCATGATAGACGTATCCTTCAATGGCCTTCTTGTCGAGTGTCTCTGCTTCCTCGATTTGGTTCTTCGGGACTACTACATCGTTGAGGCGTTTGCCTCTTACTTCCTGTAATGAATATCCGAACAGACTTGTAAAGCGCGGATTAATATCTAGAATGTGAAAATCTCGATCTATGTATGTGGTAGCCTCTGGGTTACCAGTGAACAACCCCTTGAATTTCTGCTGGCTCTCCAGAACGGTTCTCTCAGCTTCTTTGCGTTCGGTTATGTCGCGTGCAATGCCTAAAACCACGGTCTTGCCTTTGATTTTCGCCGGGTAGGTCCTTATCTCAACTGGAACTTTCGTGCCGTCCTTTCGATGTAGCATAAGCTCATCCGGACCCGTTGGTTTTCCTAAGGCATTCATAGCCAGAAGCTTGGCTGCTTTTGGGATTTGACTTCGGGACAGCAAGCTCAGTTTCAGGAAAGATTTTCCTATCAGTTCGGTCTTGCTGTACCCCGTTATCCTCTCTGCAGCTTTGTTTCCGTCTATGAAAGTTCCTTTCAAATCGTTCAAGTAATAAGCGTCAGGCGCATATAGGAATAGCACGTTCAGTCTTTCTTTCAGATCAGCCAGTTCTTCTTCAGTCTGTTCTTGCTTGGAAGCCTCTCTGAACAACGTTTCTGTCCGCAGTATATTCCCTTCCGCATCTTTCTGGACACTGACGTTAGTTTGCACGCATACCTGTGTACCATCATTTCGCCTGAGCTCGATTTCGAACTTGCCAACATAGCCATTCTTCATCAACTGCTCAAGCAATGCCCCTTTGCGTTGTGGATCAACATGTAAGTCAGCCGCTACTAAACCCACCAGTTCTTTCGGACCTGGATATCTCAGAATCCTTGCTGCCGCTGGGTTTGCAGATGATATTTTCCCATCAAGACCTGAAATCAAGAGGCCTTCCTTAGTGGATTCGAACAGTTTTTCGTAATTGTCAGTGCAAGTTCTCAGGAGGTTTTCTGCTTTCTTGCGTTCAGAGATGTCTCTTACTATGCCCCACATCCCTCTTGGTTGCCCTTCTTCATCCGTGATCAACCATGCCGTGATCGATATTGGAAACGCTGTTCCGTCTTTTCGTATGTACTCCTTCTCGTATTCATCAGAATAGTCCTTCTTCATGATTCGCTGCTGCACAATTTCAGTTTCCATCTTATGCCATTTTTCAGAGGTGAGCTGTTGATATGTTAGGTTCCTCAGCTCCTCCTTAGAGTAACCAAGCATGTCTGCATATGCCTGATTACAATCAAGTATGAGCCCGTTCATGTCCGTATAAACAAGCCCGTCTCGGCTGGTCTCGAACAATTCACGGTATTTTTTCTCAGAAACCCTGAGTTGCTCCTCAGCTCTTTTTCTCTCTACAGCATGATAAACGCCATGAGCCAGTTCACAGTAGACTGTTTCTGGGTCACCATTCTTGTCGATATATTGGTCTGCACCAAGATTCAACGCTTTGGTCGCAACTTCCTCTCTGCCTTTTCCAGTGAAAATGATAAAAGGAATGTTGTCTCCTTTGCTTCTGAGTTCTTTTAGAAAGTCCAAACCGTCCTTTTCGGGCATCTGATAGTCGGAGATGATCGCGTCATACTTTTCTTCTTTCAGCTTTTCAATGGCCTCACCAGCTGAAAGAGCATTGTCCATTTGAAATCGACCCTGCATTTCTAGGCATTGTTTTGCAATCCTTAGAAAGCTGGGTTCATCGTCCACGTGCA
This sequence comes from uncultured Candidatus Bathyarchaeia archaeon, assembly GCA_964354115.1. GTDB lineage: Archaea > Thermoproteota > Bathyarchaeia > Bathyarchaeales > Bathycorpusculaceae > DASPTR01. The sequence continues at coordinate 1,779 of CAYGYP010000109.1, forward strand.
AAACCCGCAAGGATCTTTTTGGGTTCAATTCAAGGACTACTTCTGTCGAAGATCCAGCGCATTCAGTCATCTAACACACTTCTAGGTTCAGGCGCTTGAACACGGATATGATACAAGCAGTTCTAAATGTGATAAAACAATTATGAAACCACAATCAATACTCACAATCGAACGAAAGCCTAAAGCGCACCGTGTTTTTTCATGGAATCTTCAGAATGTACGTAATGTAGCTTCTCCAATATCGCATCGTTGTCTGTCGTTAACGGTGTTTTTGTCCAACTGCGTCATTGTTGAGGGGGGTTTGTGTGTATATATCGATTTTCGGAGTAAAGTATATATTGAATCGTGCGATACAATACATATTGCACACATGCCTAACAGAAAAACAGTTCAACAGAACTACAGATGAGGTAGAGAACGTGAAGAATTTGGCTACGTCAAATCAACGGGCGGTTGAGGTCTATTCGCCCGCGGCAACAGTAGATCTAAGCAGTGATCTAGGTGAAACGTTTTCAGCCGAAGATTTCCAGCGAATTATGCTGAAGACCGTCGATGAAGCCCTCTCTTTACTGGGGAAGAAGGCAAAACAGTCAATCTTTTTCCAGCTGGAAGAAACCTTCAAGATAGCCAAACAAGACATCCCTCTTGAGATAGAGAGATTTACTGCAGCGCTTGAAGAAATCGTTGGCCCAGGATCAATACTCCTTGAAATCGAAATAATGAAACATTTTTATGAAAAGGTTGGCCCGGAATTCAAATACTCTTCAAAACAGAAAAACCTAACATTCACGGAGTACTTAACAGCAACTCGTGCTTTCTTATCCATGCGCGCTTCTGCGAGGAAGCCTATGCCAAACGAATATTACGAGTATAAATTCTGTTAAGCAAGCATACTACCCGAAAATCGAGGCCTACGACAATCCACGCTCTTCTGAAGACTACCCAGAATGTTTGAATCGGCTCAACGCTTACTAAATGTGCTTTCGCGTTGGAAGTTGTATTGTTCTATCGTGCTTCTTTTGAAGTGCACTCATTCAGGCCATGGAAGAGCCACGTAAGAGCGTTTCGGTACTTTGATTATAATCAATGTGAATTCTAGGTTGTCTCGGTGCGTTCCGGAAGTTTTCCGATCTGCAGTAGCGTGCGCTGACTATTTCTTCCCTATGGTGTGCTTTTTAGGTAGCTCAACCTGCTTTCTCTGTTTTCTTTTCATTTCCTTAGCTCTTTGCAATTGCTTGTGCTGTTCCAAACCTGCAGCTTTCTCTTTCTTGCTTTGAGGCATATCTTGACCTCCTGTAAAGCATTAGGCTTCAATGCTACTCTTAAAGACATTGCTGTTTTTTGAGGTAGTGCGCGCTAACATAATATTATGATAAGAATTTTTCAAAGGATGCAACAGTGGGTTGATCTAGGCTTAAATGCTTCCAAAAGCCATAAGAACCTCAGGAATAGATATAACAAGTGAGGCGCCATGGAGAATTTAAAATCTATCGATTATAAGATTTTATGGGAACTAGTTAAGAATAGTCGAAGAAGCGATCGAGAATTGGCCAAGATCTTGGGCATTTCTCAGCCTACTGTAAGCAGAAGGAGGACTATTCTCGAGAAGACACTGATTGACGGATACACTGCTATTCCAAAATGGGAAAACCTTGGATACGAAATTCTTGCAATGACATTCGTCAAGATCAAAGCAGAGATTGCATCAAAAGAGAAGTATGAAACCACGCGGAAGAAGGGATCACAGTGGCTGATGAACCAGCCTAACATCATCATGGCTGGCGCATGCCGAGGAATTGGAGTAGATTCCTTTATGATTTCACTTCACAAAAACTATTCAGACTATGACGATTTCATGCGCGATTATAGACTTGAGTTAGGAGATTTCATAAATGACGTTCAATCAGTTCTCGTTAATCTTGCTGGGAAAGAAGTTTTGAAGCCTTTAAGCCTGAAGTATTTGGCAGAGACCCAATAGGGCGCACGATTACTGCCAATGTGCTTCTGTTTCAAGATGGAAATAGGACAAATGCGAGCTGAGCACCAAACTTATGACATTGAACTCCCGCCTCGCATGTACTTGGGTGTAAATGCAAATGAGGCAGAAACGGAATGTTGTGTTTTATCGTGATACAGAGCTGGTCTCAAAAACAAGAGAATTGGGCTTTGATCTCTCAAAGACCTTCCAAAACCACTTGAAACACATAATAACACAATTCCCAACAGCCTCTACACAAAACAACGTTGATTTGGCTGATAAAAATAACTCAAAATAACAGCTCCCATAATTGACCACCCAGTGGTCACTTTTGTCCATAAACCTATTTAGCCGTGACCAAAATCTTTTCTCTTGGTGAAGCAGGAATTGGCCGAGTACTGCGTTGAAACCACTGAATTAACGAAGAATTATGGCAAAGTGGTTGCGGTTGATCGTGTTTCTTTCAAGGTTCGAAGCGGAGAGGTTTTTGGGTTTCTAGGTCCCAACGGCGCTGGAAAAACGACGACAATTAGAATGTTGACTACATTGCTCAAGCCGACTGGTGGCAGTGCGTCTGTTTTTGGATTTGATGTCATTTCTAAGGGAAGCAGAATTAGACCACGAATTGGAGTTGTACAGCAGGAGTCGAGCTACGAGCTCGCTCTGAACGTGGAGGGAAATTTAGATTTATACGGATTTTTGTGGAATGTGCCTAAGAGAGAGAGGCGGGAAAAGATTGAACTTCTTCTCGACAAATTTGGCTTAAAGGATGTTCGAAAGACAGGGCCTCAAGAACTATCCATGGGACAGAGAAGAAGACTGCAAGTCGCAAGAGAGTTTATGCATGATTGTGAGCTTATGTTTCTTGACGAGCCTACGACTGGTCTGGATCCGCAGGCAAGAAGGATCACTTTGGATTTTGTGCGTGAAAAAGTTGACGGTGGCATGACCGTGTTCTTCACTACGCACATTATGGAAGAAGCGGAGTACATCTGCGACAGGATAGCCATTATTAACCATGGGCGAATTCTGGCCTTAGACACGATTGGAAATATTAAACGAAAGTTTGGCGGTATGAGCGTAATTCACTTGCGTGTGACTGGCGGCAAGGGTGGCCTAAATAGTAAATTAGAGAAACTGCCTAATGTTGAAAGAATAGTATATCCACAGCAAGAAGATGAACCTTTGAAAGTGTATACTAAGGAGGCTGACGCTGTGCTGTCTCAGATAATTGACATAGTGTCTTCTTCGGGCTTACATGTTGAGGAGCTTAGAATAAAAGAACCAAGTTTGGATGACGTTTTCATTCAAATGATCAATTCTGAAGGAGGCCGTGACGGTGAATAGCTTTTTCAGACTGTTGTATAGGGATCTGAAGGCGGGTATCTGGTCAACAAAATCCATGCTTGCCATGCAATTGGTGACGCCACTATTCTACATCTTTGTAGCCGGATTCGCCTATGGCGCGGTTATCCAACCAATGAACATCAGTGGCAAAAATGTAAACTACGTTCTTTTTCTTGCTCCAGGAATAATTGTTATGCAAATCATGTTTGCTGCGACTTTCGCTGGTGCAATGCTTTGGATTGACAAAAGGCTTGCAATGTTTGCTCAGATTCTGATGGGACCGTTCAGCAGGTGGCAGTACATTCTCAGCAAAGTAGTTTCAATCATGCTACAGGGACTGCTTAACGCATTCTTGGTCTTTCTCATTGCATCTCCTTTGCTCGTAGGCTTGAAAGTGACTTCTCTAGGCCTGACGTACGTTGCTGCATCGCTTGTTCTTGGTTCGCTCTTCTTTGGGTCTCTAACACTAGCGATTTCTGTGTTCATTAAATCTAACGAATCCTTCAACGCCATTTTGAACGTCATGTTCACACCCTTGATGTTCCTAAGTTCGGTTTATTATCCTCTGGAAAACGCTCCCTTAGCCATACAAGCTGTCTCGTTAGCTAATCCTCTAACCTATGCTGCAGATATGCTTAGAGCTGGATTGTTGGAAGTGTATGCTCCACTCTTACCCGTAGAAATCATAGCTCTTACACTTGAAAGCCTCGTCGTTTTCGTCGCCGCAACAATTGCGTTCAGAAGAGTGAAACCATAAAGAATGAACTTACGTATGGCAACTCGAAATCACGTGTGTGAGCACCAAACTTACAACATTGAGCTTCCCTTCACATACCCTCGCGTGCAAACGCAAATGAGACAAAAACACAATGTGGTGCTTTATCCAGACAAAGAACTAGTCTCAAAAACAAGAGAATTGGGCTTTAATCTCTCGAAAACCTTCGAAAAACCAATTAGAACGCCTAATAACACAATTCCCAACAGTTTCATCAAAAAAAGAAATAGCTGATTCAACCAATAACCATGCTTCGAAATGGGGCTGCCCGGATTTGAACCGGGGTCTAGAGAGCCCAAGTCTCCAAGCCTA
>CAYGYP010000110.1:0-2958 GCA_964354115.1 uncultured Candidatus Bathyarchaeia archaeon
GAAGCGATGCTGCTGTCAAGGTTCTGCTTTTTCCCGGCGAGAGAAAAATCGGGGACGGCAACATCGAATTCAAGGAGGCAGAAGTCAAGATTGTTTGCCTAATCAGAGGCAAAGAAGTGCCATCAATGTCCATGATTCTTGATGAGAGCAGAACCTTCACCGTGTTTGAGGACCCGGTGGATCACAAGTACATCGTAGATGAAATGCTATACGACGAATGCTCCAGATGCTTCGGAGAATGGTATAAGCTGGGCTGGAACGCCAACGAATGAGCATGAGGCGCAGAGTATGCCCATAGTAGAAGGCAGATACGAAGCTAAACTCTCAACAACGTTCAGCACCACTGACGAAGGCTTGGAAGAGATCAAGCGAAAGATCCAGAAATCAAGGAAAATGAGGATCAGCAACATCCCTATGAACCTTCTCAAGCAGTTAGAACCGATTCTAGAGGACAAAGACTTGAGGATAACCTTGCCACTTGGAGAAAAACCCACAGAAGAGCTGCTGAAGCTCGGCGAGGTCGCGACGACAAAAGCAAGAATATACGTTGAGTTCAAGAGTAAAGAAGCCAATACAGGATCAATTAGCTTCTCCGACCGGATCTTCAACATAGTATGGCTGAAAGTGGAGATCCTTGGCGTATCAGCGATGGAATACACCAAATGTGTCAAGTGTCTCTTAGATGCTTTCGAAGGCGGCTGGAGATACTCGCAGAAATGGAGCAAGGCTAAGGCAAACTAGCATCTGGCTTAATCAAGTACAAATATCCGCACGAACTGTCGCACACACTTTACCAAAAGTGTTCGCATATTCTAAAATATTAATAGGTTTGGAAACTGAAATTGCCCACGTGTGATGCCTAATGGATTTTAGTGAAGTTATTGCAAAGAGAAGGAGCATCAGGAAGTTTAAGGAGGATCCAGTGCCAGATGAAACTCTCAACAGGGTTCTTGAGGCTGGGCGCTGGGCTCCATCAGCTGGCAACACTCAGCCTTGGCACTTCATAGTTGTAACTGATCCTGATGTCAAGCAAAGAATCGCGGCGGTTTGCACCGTTTCTAGTAAGAAGGCTTGGTCACGATTCACTCCAGAACGTGCAAAATACTTGGCTCAGCGAGGAGGCTCTTGGGACAAGTCGAGCATGGGGAAAATTCCGGCTTTGGTTGTCGCGTGTTACGAGGTTCTAGAACGGATGAGAGAGGAGTTTGTCTTAGGCTCGGCTTGGACCGCGATAGAAAACATGTTGCTGGCGGCCACTGCAGAAGGCCTAGGCAGTTGCATATACACTTACTATGATTTGGAAGAAGAGCAGAAGCTGAAAGAAATACTGCGAGTGCCTAACAAGTATCGAATCGCCGCAATGATCCAACTAGGATTTTCAAGTGTTGAGCCACCGTTGCCTTCGAGGAAGACGTTAAAAGATATAGTGTCATACCAACACTTCTAATGCAAGCTGCGATCAACTGCATCAATCTACCGCGAGTCCATGGAGCCTCGCAATATTTCCGCAGTCAATCATTTAAACGATGAACAGCAATGTAACTCAATCAGACCTGAGAAGCAGGAGAAACTTGAGCCGAAAAGAAAACCCTGTCTCCGATGCAGAAGAGCTCAGCAAGAAACTTGACCAGATAATTCACAGACTCGATCTTCTCGAACAGCTGATTCTTGAGAAGCCAGAGTACGAAGGTCTAGCTGCCACGTTGAGACTCACGAAGGTTGGCATAGGGATGTACGGTGAGCCCTTAAAGGTTGCTTCTCGCTTGCGCAACGCTGAACAATACCTGCGCCAGAAGCCCATCGCCCAGGACGACATCTCGAGATGCATAATTCAGGCGTTGGCCATGAAAGGCGCGCTGAACCTTTCGGCTATCACACGGCAGGTGGCTACGATGCGCGGAAAAGCAAGCAGACGCATAGTGCGCGACAGAGTGAAAAAACTGTTGGAGCAGAGCATTCTGGTAAAGAAGGAAGGACGAGTTCCAACCTACGAGTTGGCCGAAAAAGCTGACCACTAGACTGGTCACTATTGCGCAGAACACCTAACTAGAGTGACCACTCTTATGCTTATTTGAGGTAGAAACGAATGAAACACGGATATATACATCAAACGGACAGGAGATACAACCTGTTTGTTCCCCATGTAAGGATCAATTCAAGTTCACCCAAGATAACTGAGACAGCTTCCTATCGAACAGCAGAAGCGGCACGTGTGGACGAGGTCAAAGCCCGAGCCGTTCTAGCACAGTTACATATAACCTTTGGGTGAAGAGTCTGGGAGGTGAAAAACGTGATTGACAGCGAAGGAAAAGGCAAGAAGATGGATGCAGAAAACATCAAAGAGATACTAGGAGTCGTATCCTCTGAAGTCCCAGCGCTGATAAAGAGCCTGCTATCCTCGGTCTTCTCTGAGGAAGCAGGAAGAAACATGGGCAAAGCAGCGGCAGCATACTACAAAGAACTGAAAAACGGCGGACTGCCTGAACAGGTAGCAGTGAAGCTGACGGAAGACTACATGCGAACCTTCACAAGCCTCGGCGACATGCTCAGAAGCACTGGCACGGGAAAGTGGACGGAGAAATCCAGAGAAGACATAAGCGAGGAAATTGAACACAGAATCCGCGAAAAGCTTGAGAAGAAAAAACGAGAAAAAGAAGAAGAGGAAGACGAATAATCCTTCTCTTCCCTATCCATAGTGGGATGGTAAAGATGAGCGCAGCATCAGTAATCACAACCGTGATCAAGTCAACTCCACATTTGGCACGCATGACTCTAAGCCTCTCTTGGACGTACATCACTCTAGGCAGACAAGTGCGAAAGGCCAGAAAGGCCTTTGAGAAACAACTCATCTCGCAGGGAATGACGAAAGAAGATGCCAGGCGACTAAGTGCATGCTTTGAGGAGCTCAAGAACAGCTTCGTTGGCATGCTGAAACAAGGAATAACACGAAGCCTCTAG
>CAYGYP010000110.1:3058-6153 GCA_964354115.1 uncultured Candidatus Bathyarchaeia archaeon
ATAGGCGGGTGCTTGAACGCGTATGCTGATATGCTTAGCAGTTGGCCGGCTATCTTGCGGTCCAACGCTATTTTCACGGCTCTGATTATGTCTATGACCACGCCTGCGCTGTTCGGTGAATCCTCAACTTCAAGCTTCACGGTCATCGTCAACGGCCTGTCGCCGAACTTTCTGCCCTTGAGCCACAAATAACAGATCTTCTTGTTCCCCAAGAATGGCACATAATCCGAAGGGCCTATCCGAGTGGGCAAATCGTAGGGGACCATGCTCGTAACGGCCTCAGTCTTGCTAATACGCTTGGTCTTTAACCGTTCCTCAACCGTCATGTTTTGAAAATCCGTGTCTCCGCCTAGGTTGAGCTGATAGGTCTCGTCGATAACTACTCCCCGGTCCACGCACAGCCTTGCAAGGCTTCGATGAAGGATTGTTGCTCCCACCTGGCTTTTGATGTCATCGCCCGCAATTGGCAGGCCTTTCTCCTCAAACTTCTTGGCCCAAGCCGAGTCTGAAGCGATGAACTCTGGCATGCAGTTTATGAAGGCACATCCAGCGTCCAACGCTGCCTGAGCATAGAAGCGCGTGGCATTTCTGCTGCCGACGGGCAAGTAGTTTACGAGAATGTCTGCCTTCGCGTTCTTCAACGCTTCGACAACGTCGACAGGCTTGATCTCTCCTTCAGTGTAAACGTGAAAAGTTTCTTTCATGTGTTCGGCCACGCCATCCATGACAGGTGCAGGTGAAACCTTAACGTGCAGGGGCGGGACCTTCGCAAACTTGGCGCAGCAGTTCGGCTCGGTGAATATTGCCTCAGCTAGGTCTTTCCCGATCTTTTTCTTGTTTACTTCGAATGCGGCTACGAATTTGATGTCTCTTATGTGGTACCCGCCGAAGTCTACGTGCATTAGCCCGGGTACCATTACATCTTCTTTTGCATCCTCGTAGTAGTGCACTCCTTGAACCAAGGCGGAGGCTGAATTGCCCACGCCTACAAGTGCTACTCGGATTTCAGGCAAGCTGGCATGTCCCCTGAAGATTGTTAGCTAACGCTTTAGCCGCTGTTGGCTCTTTAACCTTTTCGAAACGATGATAAGTTTAAAAGGCAACCTGAGCAGAGAGACAGTTAGAAAGGGTGAACGATTGTGGACGGAAGCGAGGTTACCGTGAAGTTTGAGCCTTTCGAAGAGATCGTCGTGATGGAACGCGACTTCTTTTCAACCTCAGACGAGATAGCAAGGTTTGCGTCCATCATCGCTGGAGGCAAGACCGCGGGGCTCTACTGGGCTGAAGGCGTAGTCTTTCTGTACTTTCCAATTCCAGCTTCAACAGAAACCGTTGCGAAGGCACTGGTTGAACACAAACGGGTTTACTGGTCTTTCGTCGGGTACGCTTTGATGCCGAAGTACCAGCCGATCATTGAAACTAGAGAGAAGATGATAGTTCCAGTTGTAGACATGTCAACTAACCCGCTGATCAGAAAAGTTGCAGCTTGGCTCAAAGAGCAAAAATAGGTTCCACTTTTTTGAAACCACTACTTTCGTTTGAACATTGAAACGCGGAATAAAAGGCCATATCAGTTGAAGATCCTCCGCCTGAAGGGCAGAGTTTTTTCTGGGAAGGGTGGAGGAGCAAGATTCGTTAACCTTGCATGGGCGAGGAAACAGATAGAAGAGAAAATAGGTTTCGCGCCTTATCCGGGAACATTGAACATAAGACTAGCCGGAAATAGCATGAAAACGAAGAGAGCGCTGACGAAAGCGGTAGGCGTAGAGATCTCGCCTGCTCCCGGCTATTTTCGTGGAAAGCTTTTCAGAGCCAATGTGGCGAATCTGGGGTGCGCTGTGGTTATTCCAGAAGTCCCAGGCTACCCAGAAGATGTTATCGAGGTGATTTCACCAGTAAACCTGAGGGAAAAGCTGCATCTTGTCGATGGCAGCCTGTGCGAATTTGAGGTCACGGTTTGACCTGCTTTTTTCTTTTGCTCCATAAGAAGGTCTTGACGTATTCTTGATAGTAGCCTTTTTTCTGCAGGTAGAGCCCGTATCTTGCGAGGGCGTTCATTGCTCTTGCACTATCTTCTGGTGACGAATAAGCGGGAATGTTCAGCCTGTCGAACCTCAGGCGCATGCTAATTGCCATTTCAGTTTCGCCGATGTCACACGCAACCATGGGTTTCTCGTATTTGCTGGCAACATGCGCGACTTTGTCGATATAATCCTCCTGCAAGTTTGGAGTGTGGTGCAGGCCGAGCATTATTATTCCATCGACTTCTGGGTCCTGGAAGAGAATTTCTGTTGCAAGTTCAAACATCTCAGATGTGCCTGAGCCTGTAACGTCTACGGGGTTGAAGTTCGTTGCAAACTTGGGAAGCTTTCCTTCAGCCTTCAACTTTTCGAACTTCCCGATTGTCTCTTCAGAGAAACGTTTGACTGTCAACCCCTTCACTCCGCATTCGTCAACGGCCATTATGCCAGGGCCTCCAGCATCCGTGATTATTCCAACGTTTTTTCCCTTAGCAGGCACCTGCATCGATAATGCCTTTCCAGCGTGGAAGAACTCGTCCATGTCCTGTGCCCTGAAGATACCTGTTTGTTCGAAGGCAGCATCGTAAATCTGGTCAGACCCGGCTATGGCGCCCGTGTGTGAGGCAGCGGCTCTTGCGCCAGCCTCTGTCCTGCCGGACTTCAATGCGACAACAGGCTTTTTCCTGGTGATTTCTTCTGCTGCTTCCAGAAATCTCCTTCCCGATCTTATGTCCTCAACGTATAGCAGTATCACGTTTGTTTCGTCGTCGTGGTACAGGTAACGCAGCATTTCAGCCTCGTCGACGTCGATCTTGTTGCCGAAACTCACGAACTTGCTTACTCCCGTGTGTAAGCCCGCCAAGTAGTCGAGCGCTGCTGCACCGAACGCGCCGCTCTGAGTTACTATCGCTATGTTTCCCGGTAAGGGGCGTGGTGTGGCGACAACTTCGTCTCCTGTTGTCAGAACCTTTGTTTCTGGCAGAAACAGCATGTCAACGCCTGTGCGTGAATCATATACACCAAGGCAGTTGGGTCCGAGAACTCGCATTCCAGCTTCTTTAGCTATTGTTGCCA
>CAYGYP010000111.1:0-6139 GCA_964354115.1 uncultured Candidatus Bathyarchaeia archaeon
CGGAGCCGGAGACCCCGAGGGCGGTCTGGGCGGCCCCGTTGAAGGCACACCGGAGGTAGGGATCGGTACACTTCTCCAGGTTCCCGTAATCCGCCCCGGCCGGCGCGTCACTTTGTACGGGTTCCATAGAGCATCCCCCTGAGCAGCCGGGAACGCGGAAGGTCCTTCTTCTCCAGAGCCTGCCTGACCAGCGCAGCAATATTCCTGATCCCCCGGAACCCGTACTGGGGCTGGAACGCCGGATTCATGAGCGTCAGGTTCACCACCGGGCAGGGAGGATACCGGGCAGAGTTCCCGAAGAAGATGACATCCCTGTACTCCCGGACGATCGCCTCAAGCTCATCCTCCGTCTCTTTCGATGAGCGGAAGGACCCCAGGCGGAAGAGCCCCCTGGTCAGGATGATCTCGGGGTTGACACCGGTCTCGAGGAGGAACTTGATGCTGGGCATTCTCTCCTTGATGGTATACGGGTGGATGTTGATCACGATGGGATGGGCACCGAACTCCTCTGCCATCCGGGCCAGGGAGAGGGCCCGGATCGGTCCGGGAAACTCCGTGATCTCGATTATCGCGGTCTTCCCCTCGAGAGCCTGTTTCAGGTAGGCAAGGTCCGGAAGCACTTCCCGGGTCTCCCGCTCGATCACCTCCAGCGCCTCTTTCTCCATGCCGAGAGGTGATGCAACCCCCAGGAGCCATTCCTTTGTTGCTTCAAGCCCGTAGGGCTGCCCTGTCTTGCTGTACGGGATACCGAACCGCTCCTCCATCATGTCGCCCAGCTTCTGCCCCCAGTCGTAGCACCACGATGCGTTCAGCTCGACCTCCCGGGCCCGTCTTATCTCCTCAACCGTGCAGCCCCCCGCGATCACGGCGTTTATCCTGATCCCCACCTCCCCCAGGAGCCGCTCGATCTCGTCCATGTCCATCTCGAACTCGGTGGTGGTGGGGCCCCAGCGTGCCCCGAGGATGTTGACTGTCCCTCTCCTCTTCTCCTTCGGGGGTTCCATCAGCTCCATGATGAGCCTGAAGGCGTCCTCGTAGCCGCTGCGGAAATCACCGCCGAACCCCTCGCTCCTGAGTGCGAGCACCCTGCACCCGACCAGTTTCTCTGCCTCGCGGGCGATGCTCTCGACATCGTCCCCGATGATCCCTGAACAGCAGCAGGAGAGGATGACGATGAGGTCTGGGTTGTACTTTATGTATGCCTCCTTCACCGCTTCCAGGAGCTTCCCCTCGCCCCCGTAGATGACATGGCTCTCATCGAGGGCGGTGCAGGCGGTGGGTTCGAGGGGTACGCCCCGGATCTCGCAGCACTCCCTTGTTCTCACGAAATCGGACATGTACAAGGGGCACCCGGTGGGACCATGCACCAGGGGGACGACGTGGCGGATACCGCTGATGACGTAGTAGGCGGTGAAGAACTTGCACATGGGAGCGTGGGAGGCCTGGAGCCTGGGGATCATCTCCCCGGTCTCGACCTTCTCCAGCAACTGCTGCAGGTTCCCGTGAAAAACGATGAAATCCTTCTCCATGATCTGCTCGATCTTCCATTCGTGCAGGGAATATATACGGCTATCCCGGTTCGGGGAAGGGAATCATGCACCCGAAATCGGCATGCGAGGGATTCCCCGGTCCGCTGCCCAGCCTGCGGGTCGGCCCTCACCTCGCCCCGGGAGGTTCCGGAGATATGGGAAGGCCGGTATTGTTATGCTGTATTTCCGGTTGCTCGTCTAATAAGGAAATATTTATTGTCTCACCTTAATCATGAGACGGTTAAAGAGAGGGTGCAGTTATGATGAAAAAATTGAAACTCGGAGGAGTTCTTTCACTTCTGGTAATAGGATTCTTACTGATGAGCGGATGCACAAGTTCGAAATCTTCTGAGATAACTACACCGGCACCTATCGTAACTACACCAGCACCTGTCGTAAATGATCCGATTGTTGGGATCTGGCAGAATGAGGCAGTTGGTTACACATTAACTTTCATAAAAAATGGGAATTATTCTGTCTCTAAAAATGATGGAAGTTTTTCAAGTTTGGGAAATTGGGAGAAAATTCGTGAAAATGAATATTTCGTTGCACTCACGAATGGAAACACCTCCCGCTTTGTATATAATCCCAAAACAGATACAATCTCATTAGCAGAAGTTCCCGGGGCCGCCTTCTATCGCCCGGGAACAGAACCCGGGCAGTCTTCATCATTAACCCCGTCCTGGACCGAAGCCCCAGCAACATCTATAACAACATCGCCCCCCATGTCTACCCCCAGCCTGGGATTTTCTAGAACAAATCCCGCACCAATAGGGACAACCATAACAGCCAAAGGGACCAGTCCTTCAAATGGCGAATATACGTGTCGCATTAAACTGGTTGAAGTTATTAAGGGTGACCAAGCCTGGAAATTGATTGTAAACGAGAATAATTATAATACCCCCCCGGGCTCTGGGCAAGAATACATGTTAGCTAAATTTCATTTTGATTATCTTACACGTACAAAACCCGATTCCACGTACTGGATATGGTATTATGACTTTGATGCAATTTCAGAACAGGGAAAAGAATACCCCTCTGCATCCGTAATAATACCTGGACCCATTCTTAATGCCCATTTATATCCTGGTGCATCTACAGAGGGTTGGGCGTCTTTTCTTGTTGATATTGATGATCACCCACTTGTAGCTTATAATAGAGATTATGCCGGGAGAGGAGGTATTTGGTTTAAGCTCTATTAATTTCACCAATAATTTTTATAAATAAGAAACCGAGCCTTGCTCCCGATCATTCCAGAAGTTATAGCAAACCACCCCCACCACCCGACCCGCGCCTTGCTATAAGAGCTATCAGAGTCAAAAGGGTTGCATTTTTGCAGATAACTATAACCCGAAATCGGCATGCGAGGGGGAGGATTCGAACCCCCGAACCCCTGCGGGAATGGACCCTAAATCCATCGCCTTTGGCCAGGCTTGGCAACCCCCGCTCTCATTTAATTAAATCTCGATATCTGTATGGGTATCTTACTTCGTTAATAATTATTCGACGAGTTAAACTTTAAAATAGCATTCTTAAGAAACGAATAATCATTCAAAAATAGAAAATAGTATTTTAATTGAAAAAGACCACAAACAAAGGATCACAAAAATAACTTAGTGGATATGGATTGGACTATTTTACAGGAACAAAAAATATTTATAAAATAGCATTCTTAAATAACGAATGATCATTCATAATTAGAAAATGGTATTTTATGAAATCCGAAAGTGGGCTAGAGCAACGGGTGGCGAATTATTTCAGCGATAAGGGCTGGAATATTATTCAAAGTCTGAAAGTAAGAGGAAGGAAACCCGATATTATCGCTTTAAAAGACGATAAGATAGCCTTAATTGAGGTCAAGAGCTATGGCGGTAATATCAAACGGGATATTGAGCAAGCATGACATTTTTTGGGGTGCTGGTAATTTTTCTTATTTAGTAATTCCTAAAGAAGATGCTTCAATAGAAATGAGAAATACGTGTGAAAACTTAGGCATAGGACTGATTCTAATAGATGACGAGATGGAGGAGGCTGTAGAAGCAGTCCAAAGCAATTCACTTCCATCGGTCAGGAAAAAGATACTAGGAATCTCTCTAAAAAAACAAGAATCGAAGCTTGTTGTCTTGAGTTCACTTGAGAAGTTGTTCAAATCTAGGAGCCAAATTTTAATTTTAAAATTATTATTCCTAAATTCAACTAAAGAATTTCATTTAAACGATATTGCCAGAAAAACAGGATTGGCTCCCTCAACTGCTATAAATGAAGTATATAATCTTCTTGAATTGAATTTAGTAACAAAGCGGATACAAGGTAATCTTACACTTTATGGGATCAATAAAAAAAGTATGATTTTTGATGAGCTCAAACGAATTTTTTTAAAATATGAGCTCTTTGATGAAATTATTGCTCAAGAACTACCAGCAGACAAAATTAATTATGCTTTAATTTACGGATCATTTGCCAAAAGCACCGAAAATGAATTAAGCGATATAGATCTGCTTGTGGTGGGCAACTTAGACGAGAATACTCTACTCGCTGCGATAAGAACTATCGAGGGAAAGATCGGTAGAGAATTGAATTTCATTCTATGGAATAATGATGAGTTTGTGAAGAAGAGCGAGGAAGGAATATCTTTTTTAAAGGAAATCGTAAATAACCCTATTATAATGATAATTGGTGATAAAAATGAATTTACAGGAATTATTACAAAGGGGAATGATTGAAAGAGTTCAATCTTCCAAGGAAGAAGTTGAAGAAATTTTAAATGTGGCGAGGTGAGACCTAGCTGAGTCTAAAAAGCATTTATACATCTCTCAGGGGATTGGGCATTTAATATCGCTTATAGTGCTATGTTACAGGCGGCAAGAGCCTTAATGCTCATGAGAGGTTTTCGATCGAAAGGGGCAGGTTCACATTTTTCTGTGATTGAATTTATTAAAAGTGAATATGGAACACAAATACCCGCCCCATCATTAGATGCATTTGATAAGGGTAGGAGGAAGAGAAATCGAGCTACCTACGAACACACTGGTACGATAACAGCGAGTGAGGCGCAAAATATGGTAATAAGGGCAGACGAATTTGTTGAAGCAATTGGAAAAATAATACAACCTCCAATTCCATGAAATTCAATCCGGTTTTTATTTACTATGCGAGGGACCGGATTCGAACCGGTGAACCCCTGCGGGAATGGACCCTAAATCCATCGCCTTTGGCCAGGCTTGGCAACCCTCGCAGTACATAGTCTGAGGCGTGCGGGCGATAAAGCCCTTCCTGAAGGGGGATTTCCGATAGAATCACTCCGTGGTCGCGGTTCCCTCGGCTCTCCCTTCCTTCCTGAGCCGGTACCACGACACGGCCAGGGCAACTGTGAGGGGGCCCAGGAGGAAGCCCGAGATGCCGAGGAGGAGGATGCCGCCGATGAAGCTCGCGAACATGAGGATGGGGGAGAGGAGTGTCTGCCTCCCCATGAGGATGGGCCGGATGGTGACCTCGGGGAGGAGGGCCACCCCGATATAGCCGATCAGAAGAACGAGGAGGAAGCCCCGCAGGTCGCCGATGGCCATGGCGTAGAAGAGGAAGACCACCATGGGGATAGAAGCCCCGAGGACGGGCACGAGCTCGCAGAAGGCGGTGACGAGGGAGAGGTAGAGGACATGGCCATAGCCAAGGATCCAGAAGAAGGGGATGGACACGCCGAAAGTGATGGCCACGATGAGGAGGTGGACCACGATGACCGCATAGAGGGTATCCACGGCAACGGCGGCAAGGTTCGGGTAGATGGCCGTCCATGCAGGCGGGATCCTCGGAAGCATTGCCCGGATGAACTCTTCACCTTTCCACAGGGCGAGGGCAAGGGAGAGGAGGAGGATGGAGACCCTCGGGGTGAGGAGTACCGATGCAAGGGAGAGCCCGTACCAGAAGCTGGCAATGGTATGGATGGAACCTTCGATCCAGGTGATGGCTGCACGGATCGCCTCCTCAGGGATACCCATGAGGGTGAACTGGGGCGAGAGGGTCTCGAGCCCGCCTGCGATCTTACCCAGGATCTCCTCATTCGTGGCGAGGTTCTCCTGCATCGCCTGTATGGTCACGAGGATGCCCGCGGCGAGGAGAAGGAGCAGGGCAAGGGTGATAACGATGGCAGAGAGCCACCCGGGCATCCGCCTCTCCAGCCGGTTCTGGAGGGGGGCAGCAACCACAGCCACCGCGAGCCCGAAGGGGATCATATCCAGCCATTGCCAGAAAGTGGCAAGCAGGGCTGCTGCTGCGACGAGAAGCATCACCACGAGGATCTTCTTTCTTCCCTTGGCCTTCATAGCTCTCTAGGAGAGTTCATCTCCTGAGTATAAAGCATCCGGTGAATTCCGGCCCTCCTGCCAGGAAATTGGAAGGTCCGGGGAGTCTGGATACCAGGGCGTTGTAGTCTTCCCGGGGCTGGTCTTCTGGGATTCTTTTATAAGCACAGGCCAGGATACCCTTGATAACAATGCTTCGGCACAGCTGCGGTTATGAGGCTAACTTCCACTGCAAGAACTGCAGGCTTCCCCTCACGCACGATGGGCGGATCGGCCTTTACTGCCCGAAGTGCGGGAGGAGGATCACCACCA
>CAYGYP010000112.1:0-6115 GCA_964354115.1 uncultured Candidatus Bathyarchaeia archaeon
GAAAAGACCCCCCGTGTGACCACTTCTTGAATCGCTTCGGATCGCTGGTGTGCCTGTCTATGATGCTTGTGACAGGATTTATGAAAACACCAGGCCAAGACCAAAATAATCCCACCTGAAATATTTGAGTAGGGTGAAAAGGGCAATCTCTTCCAGGAAAATATCTCTCCAAGTATACCGACGACAATGATCACAGAGAATTCAAAAACCATGCGAATCCTCGGATCAGCCGTAAGGTATCTATCCATCCGTATTCGTTTCGCCATTTCGGAACCCTCCTTGTTTCAGCCATGGGGGATTTAAAGGAATTTTTCTCTGCTCCCGCTCCTTATGATCCAAGCCAGTAAGGCTATGATAAGAATCCCCAAATACAGGCTCCGCACTCCAGGATATAACACGGGCAAAACCTTTTGGGACTGGACCAGGACATCGTAAACCCCTCCAACGCCCCAGAAAAAAGGGTAAATTATAAAAGCGCTGTTTCCTATCCGGAATGTTGTCGGATCCATCAACGCTGATAAACCGAGAACAATCAATCCTGCCACGATTGGAGTGAGAATCTCTCGGGAGGGTTTCCATCGGAAGAGCTTAGATAGAATGGTGGGTCTCATGAGCTCTTTCCATCTCTTCTTTTCTCACCCGTAATTAAAATATTTTTGAAGATTTTTTTCAACCATTGCAATTTTTCCATTTAGTAAATTGAGAGTCACCCTTCAAGACGAAGAGAGATATATCGACATAGGGTTGTTTTCAAAAAGATGATTAATTATGGTATCGCATTTCCCCGACTCCAAATCCGTGAACAAGACCATTCTTTCTCTTATTACGATACCACGACACATTGATCCTCGTTTTTATGTTTCATACCGTAACAATTGCTTTTCAAAAATGTACTTGAATCAATATCTTGTATTTTTTTGCATCCCCCATCCCCTCTCTTTCTTCCTGTAACTTTCACTTCCTAAACTTTCAAAAAAGGTGTATATTACAACCCGTATTTCGCAAATGACAACCCTGATTGTGAGGGCTGACTAATTTTTTCGATTATTATATTGCTACGGTATAATATCGCTTAAAATAATATTATACCGCAAAAAGGGCGATTCTTATTATGGACGAAAATGAATGCGCTAAACATGACTTCATCAACTCCTTCCATTGCCAAGCAGAGGAGAGGTTAGCATTCCTGCGTGGAATTTTTTCAGATGGACACCGCGAAGAAGCCATGACTCTGTGCTTAAGTTACATAGATAGCTTTTCACAATGGCTGGAGTGGCCGAGCGACAAATCTGGCCAAAACTTTGTTAAAGCTGTGGTTAGTTTCGGAGGAGATTCGCTTATGGGATTGGTGCATCCTCTTCAAACTGTTCGGGCCTTCAATCAGATGAAGTCTATCTGGAAGGGAATAGCTAATCGAATAGAATGTATTTTTACTGGCCCCAACTATGAACTCCTAGAGCAAAGTGAATTTCTCTCGCAATTGGTACCGCATATGTCAAAGGTTGATCTTTCGAACATTAAGCAAGAACTCTGGCGTACTACGATGGCTGCTATAGCTTATTTCCGCTTAAGAAATCCTTCTATCCACAGCTTTGGCGTTGGGCCGGATATTTCCTTTTCAAATACGACCCACCAAGGGAATTCGGTACCGGTGCTTGACTTCAACCGTCTTTTCAACATTGCATTAAAGCTACATTCTGAACTTCGTCGTCGGTCTGATACTACTGGCCAGTGGTTTGGTAATGATGAGATTATCGACGCTTAACAAATCACTCATGCCGCCCCGGAATAAGCCTGATTTGTTTTTGGCAAAGGTTTGTGGCCGGTCGGCATAGTTCACTCGTTAGGCCGCTGAAGCACACTCGACGTCTATGAGAATTGCCGGAGAACACACGGACAAACAGTGGATGGCGCTTAAGAAGCGCTTACAGTCGAACCCAACCCAGCGTCTATGGGACTCAGCTTTCCACCGGTTCTATCGCACGCGCATCGATACACGCTACCTTCATCCCATAGCTTCCATACAGCAAGATGACACTCAACTTGGCGAGGGCTTCGCAATAGCGGCATTGTTTTGCACGCTCATCGAGTTTCTGGAGAGCTGCGAGAGAGGCGACAACTTTCGCTTCATTGGCCGGACAGGGACCAAGCTTCAACCCAATGAATACAACGAGCGTCAGGCCTCAAGTTACTTCAAAGACTTTCTCAGGACACGAAAGCCATTTAACACATTGATTCCTTCGACGCTGGTTGACAGCTTTTACCAAAATGTCCGATGTGGATTACTCCATGAAGCTCGCACGAAGGGCGGTTGGGTCATATCAACCCGCGCATCCGGCGGCGCCCTCATCTCTCAGAAGGGTGGGCAGATTACTCTTTTCCGAAACCAGCTGATCCCAGCTCTTGAGACATACTTTCTGGAATACCGAAAGCGATTACTGACCAATCCCACCACCCAACAGGCTTTTATCAGGAAATTTGATCACCTATGCGTACCGTAGACACAAACGCGCGGCTTAACACAGGTTTACCTATTTTGAAAAAAAGGAAGGGGTTGCTATGAACACTCCAAAATATTATTTATCTGTCTTCGGAGATCCAAAGCCCCCAGAGAAAGACACAATTGAGTCTGGTATTTACCATCCCAATTTAAAATTTGCGCCGTTTCCGACCGAACCTGGTGACTTCCTTCTTCTTTATTGCACAGCAGGCTATTCCGAACACCCAAAGGAGGTACCTGGTATTGGGGTTGTGCTGGAAACTACAAATACAGAGATTCATTATAGGTATTTGTCCTTAACAAAAACCATTTCAAGAAACGAACTCGAACGCAAATTAGACCCCACGGACAAAAAGAAATTGTCAAATATAAGATTTTCCAGCCATTGGTTGTTTAAGATTTCGAGGCAGAGTTTCTTAAACGCAGTTGGTGACAGGGGAGTCCTTTGGCCATAAAAAAATACTTCTGGCCCAACACGGCTCCACCGGATCGCCAATAAACCCGGCTCCCGGTGACCTTTTTCGTTGAGCCGACAAAGACAATGGCACACTCCATCGACTACAGGCCTGAGTGGCGACGGCTCGGTTATCCGGAAGGCATGGCCAGCGCCTCCTTCCTTCCACCACCGCCGCCGGAATTCGTTCGGGCTTACCACATGACGCGCAGCGTCCATGCGCTGAATAGCATAGAACTGCGCCGCCTCAAGGTCACGCGCTTCTCGGAGGCCAATGATCCCTTTGGGCTCTTGGCGCTCAATTGCTACGACCGAACAGTCCGGAGGCTAACGTCGCGCTTCCGTAAAATGCAGAGTGCGAAGATGGGATTCCTGTCGTTTAGCCAAGATTGGACGAGTCCGTTGTTGTGGGCTCACTACGCGGAAGGTCATCGCGGCATCTGTCTTGGCTTCGACCTCCGCCGAGGCGATGACCTTCGCTTTATCGACTATCGTGACGAGCGCGTCCGGGCTCAGTTGCCGGACGACAAGGACCCAACGGTCATTCCCGAAGCCCTCAAGCAGGACCTGTGCCGCATCAAATCGCGCGACTGGAAGTATGAGCAGGAGATCAGACGACTCGTTGCGATGTCCAAGGCAATGACCGACGGGATCCACCATTTCTGGCCGTTCGACGATGATCTGCGGTTGACCGAGGTGATATTGGGTCCGCGGTGTGACGAACACCTATCCGCAATGAAAGCTATGGTTGCGGCCACCGGGGCGAAAGCTGTCGCTTTCAAGGCGCGGTTGGCGTTCAAATCTTTTCGAGTGGTGCTCGACGGCAGAACGAAACCTTAGACCTTCGTGACCGCGCCCTAACAGCGCATTGCATCCGACGCCGACCGGTGCTACCGTAAGCCGGCGCGATTGAACGCAATCGTTATACTTCCTTTCTTTCTGTAATCATCAAGGTTGGAGGTTGGCTCACTTTGCAGATAGGTAGGTGAAAGTTGCAAAAAGGGTTATCTTGACTGCGAAAGTCAGGATTTGACCTTACAGGCATTGTTAAGTGTGATGGTGACTTCTTCCTGAACTCTTCAAGTCGAGAATCCAGATCGTTATGCCAGATTATAAGTGATAATCCTCAAAAAGATAGATTTCACAAACTAATTTATTGGATTGACAAAAAATACCTGCCTGATAGATTCAGCTTATAGTGCGTTCACAGCAATTAAAGAATAAAGAGGAGGTCTTTTGTTAGGAGGTGGACCATGTCTTCTATCAATAAATTAAGGAATTGGATTGCTACCTCTTTAAGCGCCGCTGCCGTGGATTTGACTAAGATGGAGGAACGGGCGGCCAAAATAGGACCAAAGTCAGAATATCCTGTTGTAGTCATAGGCGCAGGTTTAGGCGGTCTTGCT
This sequence comes from uncultured Candidatus Bathyarchaeia archaeon, assembly GCA_964354115.1. Taxonomy (GTDB): domain Archaea; phylum Thermoproteota; class Bathyarchaeia; order Bathyarchaeales; family Bathycorpusculaceae; genus DASPTR01. The sequence goes on from CAYGYP010000112.1 coordinate 4,361, forward strand.
TCTGGAGCCTATTTTGCCAAAAATGGTTTTCCAGTAACTGTTATAGAGCAGCATAACATCCCTGGGGGCTATGCCACTTCTTTTAACAGGGCTGGAGGAAATTTTACCTTTGAAGTTTCACTCCATGCCACTTCAGGAGGTATAGCGATATTTTTGGAAGAACTGGGAATTAAAAATAAAGTTGAAATGGTCAGATTGCCCGACATTATGCGTGTCGTTATGCCCAATTACGACCTTATTTTGCCTCAGAAAGATCCTGAAGGAATCATTCGAGTTCTTTGTGAGAAGTTCCCCCAAGAGGAGAAAGGGGTTCATAGTTTTTTAGATCAAATGAAAAGTATCCTCGAAGAGGCAGGGAGACCATTCAATGATAAGTCAATCATGTCCATGATATTCTACTGGTTTACTCACCCTACTATGTGGAATCTTCGTAATCAGACTTTTGCCCAAATGCTTGACAAATATGTCAAGGATCCCAAGCTAAAAGCTATCTTATCTTGTTATTGGGGGTATTATATGCTTTCCCCATCTAAACTCTCAGGATGGCTTTATACTCTTGCAACCGCCAGTTATGTTTTTGGTGGTGCGGAATATGTAAAACACCGTTCCCGAGATTTGAGTTACGCCTTAGCGGATACTATTGAGAAGCATGGAGGTCGTATCCTCCTAAAGACGGAAGTGATAAGTATATTGACGAAAGAGAAGGCTGTGGTTGGGGTAAGAACTGCTGACGGTAACACCTATACAGCGAGAGCAGTCATTTCCAATGCCAGCGCCCCTGCAACTTTCGAAAAAATGCTTCCCCCTGACGCAGTGCCGAGTAATTACCTTGCTAAACTCCGAACGTACCGTCCCTCTTTATCCAGTTTCATCGTATGGCTGGGCCTTAATCAGGAGCTACGGGGAAAAATCCAAGGCTATCATATATATATTTCTGAGGGTTATGATCCTGATGCTGATTATGAGTCTTCTCTAAACGCCGATGCTTCTAAAGCAGCTTTTTATGTAACTATGTATGACAATGCTTTTCCTGGATACTCTAAGCCAGGGAAAAGTTCAATTACTCTGTATATGCCTTGTGGCTATGGACCCTGGAAGCGATTTGAAACCGACTACTTCTCAGGCCATAAAGAGACTTACCAAAGAGAGAAGGACCGAATTACCCAAATCCTCATTGAACGAGCTGAAGCACGAGTGATCCAAGGTTTAAGATCAATGATTGAGGTTGTAGATGCTGCTACACCTCTAACTAACGTGCGCTACACTAAAAATCCAGAAGGTGCTATTGTGGGGTATGAGTGGTCCATGGATAATACTTTCATTAATCGCATCAAGAATCGGACCCCTATAAAAGGATTATATCTGGCGGGTAGCTGGGGTAATCCAGGCGGAGGATTTTTAACCTTGATGGTTGGCGCTCGGAATACATTTAAAGCAATGATTGAAGACTGGGGATACAAGAGTTGATTCGAGAGTAATTTAATGCACATTTCTACCCGAAATCGTCACCTCTGATATGACATACTCCTCACTCTTTGTAGGTGCTATACGTAATAGAACTAAGTTATCTTGACACTGTCCGTCAATTCAAATCTTAGTCAGGACACCTTTAATCCAATCGCTGGACCAGCGCAAAAGAAAGTAAGAGATGAAGTGATCTCTCCCCACTTGGCCAAGAGATAAAGATTTTTGTTAGCCGCTAAGATCTCGAATATCCAAAGCTATACTGAGGGCCCTGTTAAGCTCCTCGATCTT
>CAYGYP010000113.1:0-6113 GCA_964354115.1 uncultured Candidatus Bathyarchaeia archaeon
TCGAAGGAAAGGATCAGGCGACTTGGTCATTTATCTTCATCAGGACTTCCATAACGTAGGGTTGGGCACAGCCATGCTCACTGAACTCATAAGACTTGGAAGGAGCGAAGGAATGCACAGAATAGGGCTGCACGTCATAGCTGACAACAAGCGGGCAGTGCACCTTTACGAGAAACTTGGCTTCACCATTGAAGGAACAATGAAAGACTCGTACTTTGGAGAAGACGGAAAACATCATGATGAGCTGGCAATGGGGCTAATTCTCTGATTGATCAGGTTTGCTCTGCTTTTCCGAAGTACGTTCAGCCCACCAATCCCAGCCGAGCGCCCTGAAACCCACGTAAAGGACCAGAAGAATTACTCCCCAGCTTAAAGCAATAGCTGCCACCTGCAGAATCAATTCTGTCAAATATGCATGGCTGACCCAAGCGGTCAGTGAACATAGACCTATCAGTAATAGAATGAACATGCCTACGTGGATGGCTCGTTCTCCCGGCATTAATTCTCACTCATTAGACAGTCCTAGAGTTTAGTTCTTGTCGTGTTAAAAGATTTGCCGTCAAGGTTTATCTCGCTGCGTCGTATAGCATACTCTAGAGCCGATGATGCAAGAAGAGCCGTCTGACTTGTGACGATAATCATATTGAGCTGAGGCTTCACTATATTGGTCCGTGGGGACATCGGATTCTAGCGTGTTCAAACTGACGCGTTAATTGTGTGATATCGTTCACGAAACCTCAGGTTTTTGGCTTTCGGCGTCCCCGCTTGCGTGGTAAGTGGACTTCCAGTATTCCCTTCTTGAGGCGTATTTTCATCTCGTCCATTTGCACGGGTACTGGAACACGAGAATGGAAATGGAACTTCTGGAATTCTCCTTCCTGATGGGTCATGCCCATTTCTCTGAAGGTCATTTTTCTTTTCATTTTTGCCGATATTTCAAGTGTATTTTCATCAAGCGGTTTGACTTGAACCGCTTTTTCCTCCGTGAGAGGCAGGTCAACGGTCACTATGACTTCAGTCGGAGTCACTATCATGTTGCGAAGTGGTTCAATTGTGGAGTTCTTCTGGTTCCAGCTCGGCCTTTCCAGTAGCATCTCTCTCCGTCTCTCGAACTCTCTCTCGAAATCTTCAAAATAATCGTCAAAAATGTCCATGATTGTGCGTCTTTTCTTAATTGCCATCGTCATCTTCCTCCCTATGACACGTACATTGGTATGTCGTACTCTTGGGTCTTCTTCATCTTGGACATCTCTTCCTGAGTTCGCTTCATCACGTCTCTAGCCTTTAGGCGGATTTCTTCGCCTTTTTCCAGGAGCTTTGCAATGTCCACTTTTATTCCAGTTACTTTCGCCAGACTCTTCAGCACCTCTGCTGCTGCCTCCGGGTCTGGATAGTTGAGGAAGCATTGTGCAAGCAATGTTGTTGCTGGTAGGCCCATCTGAGCGCAACGCATGAGCATGATTGCCTGAGGACCAACCACGTAGCCTTCCATCAACGCTTCGATGCCCTTGTCTTGAACCATTTTCAGCATTTCTGGGCTTGACGCAGCTGCAAACACTTTCAATTCTTTCGCATCCTGCCTGTCTTGGATGGGCATGCCACTTAGCGAAACCATCATCTTGACCTTCTTTCCCTTTCCCCAATTGATCAAGGCGTCAATCACTGGATAGATGGCGTCTGCGACTATTGGCGTTTCGGAAACAGTCAGGAGAATGTTGTGGTTCCCAAAGATTCTTATGGTAGAGTGTGGCAGGCCGTCGTGGAGAACGATGAGCGGCGGCAGTAGTGTCGAATCCATGTAGGCTACTTCGGCTAGGTTGAGTTCTTCTATTAAATGCGAGGCTGCTATCACGCCGACCAATCCGACGTCTGGAAAACCGAAGAGCATAGTGGCACCTTGGGGGATCTCCTTCTTTTCCACGATGTTGATTTCACTCAAACGTGATTCCTCAAATACTTAGAAATGCGTTGACTGTAAAAAGTTTATGGAGAACAACCTTAAAGGGCAGAATACCTATTTAGACACCTGACGATTTGTAAGTCTGGAGAAAATCATGGCACTAGATCATTTGGGTTCTTCGCTTTACGATGCGATAAAGAAGCTCTTCAAAGCATCTGTTGTAGATGAGGCTGCCGTCAAGGAACTTATGCGTGACATACAGAGGGCTCTGCTACAAGCTGACGTCAACGTTAAGCTTGTGCTTGACATTTCCAAGCGCATAGAAGAAAGGGCTCTGAAGGAAAGAGTTCCACCTGGAATTTCCAGACGTGAACACGTAATAAAAGTCGTTTATGAAGAGCTAACACGATTCCTAGGAGAAAGAACCATCACAGTAACGATCGAGCCGGGGAAAAGGAAGACAATCATGCTCGTTGGTATCCAAGGCAGCGGGAAAACAACCAACGCTGCCAAACTCGCCAGATATTTCCAAAAGAGAGGTCTCAAGTCAGCATTGATATGCGCAGATACATTCAGGCCTGGCGCCTACGCACAGCTTCAACAACTAGCCAACAGAATAAACGTGCCCATATACGGCGACGTGAAAGCCAAAGACCCCCTCAAAGTAGTTAACGAGGGACTGAAGCAATTCGCAGACAAGGACGTCATAATCATAGACACTTCCGGCCGGCACAAAGAGGAACAAGAATTAATCAAAGAAATGAAGATGCTCGAAAACCACATCAAACCCGACGAAGTCATGCTGGTGATCGACGGAACAATCGGTCAGCAGGCACTGGCGCAAGCCAAAGCCTTCAACGAAGCAACGCCAATAGGCTCAATTCTGGTGACAAAGCTGGATGGGTCGGCAAGAGGAGGCGGGGCCCTATCGGCAGTTGCGGGAACTGGGGCTCCTATCAAGTTCATCGGAACAGGAGAGAAAGTTGAAGATATTGAACCTTTCATGCCTTCTCGATTTGTTGGACGACTTCTGGGTATGGGCGACTTAGAAACCCTGCTTGAAAAGGTGCGTGAAGCAGAGGTCAAGGTCCCTGAAAAGAAGGCGAAGGCAATTCTCAGCGGCAAGTTCACGCTGACAGACATGTATGAACAGTTTGAAGCCATGAAGGGAATGGGTACCTTCCGAAAACTTCTGAAAATGCTCCCAGGCATGTCATATGACATACCTGAAGAAATGTTAAACACGGCCGAGGATAGGCTGGAGAAATGGCGTGTAATGATTCAGTCCATGACTCCTCAAGAGAAGGAAAACCCAAAGGTCTTCAACGCTTCGAGAATGAAGAGGGTTGCCAAGGGTTCAGGAACGAGCGAAAAAGAAGTGAAGGAACTTTTGAAGCAATACGTGATGATGCGGCGTATGCTTAAAACTCTCAGAAGAAAGAAGCTGCCTTTCTTTGGGAAAGGCATGCCCCTTGACTTGAAATAGGTCGGGAAGTCTAGAAGGCTGTTCCATGAGTACTTTGGAGAAGTCGCTGAGAATAATTGAGAAATATCCTTTGTGTGATCACTGCCTAGGAAGACAATTCGCCATGCTCGGCCACGGCGTTGAAAATGACGAACGGGGAAAATCGATAAAGCTAATCTTGGCATTAGAGGCGCACAAAGCGTCGCTAACTAGCAAAGAGGGCGTGAAGACTCTCAAAACCCTCGCGACTAACGGTTTCTCCAGGACAGCACAAGAAATACTGCAGAAAACGAAAAAACGTCTGCCAAGCAGAAGCTTCCCGAAGAAGTGTTTTCTCTGCGAAGACAAATTCAAGAGCATTGAATCTTTGGCGAAGAAGGCTCTAAAACTCCTTGAGTCATATGAATGCCACAACTTCTTGGTTGGAATAGAATTGCCGTTGGCTGCGGCGGAGCGTGAAGACGAGTTCAAGGCAGAGTTCTCAGTCGAGGACGGAGAGAGCATGCGGAACGAGTTTGGGAGACTGATAGGGAAGAGAGTTGCTGAAGAAAGCGGAAAGGCCGTAGAATTTATGAAGCCAGAGGTGGTTGTGCTTGCCGATCCGTATGCTGAGGCGGTTAGGCTTCAGGTAAATCCACTGTTCGTTGCTGGGAGATATCGAAAACTCGTCAGAGACATCCCGCAGTCAAAATGGTTCTGCTCGGATTGTCGAGGGAGAGGCTGTGAAAAATGCAACTGGACAGGAAAGATGTACCCTGAGTCGGTGGAGGAAATCATTGGAAAACCCTTTTTGGATGCAACTGGAGGTGGCGGTTCATCATTCCATGCGGCGGGAAGGGAGGATATCGATGCTCGCATGCTGGGGCCAGGACGGCCATTCGTCATCGAGATAGCAAGGCCTAAAACACGATTCATGGATCTGAAGAAACTTGAGAAGGCCATAAACGTTTATGGGAAGGGGAAAGTTGAAGTTTTGAATTTGAGGTTTGCAAACAGAGATGTTGTGAGGAAACTGAAGAAGGCTGAGTCAGCGCAGAAGGAATATCGTGTGGTTGTCGAGTTTGAAAATAGTATCACGGTTAAGGATTTGGATTTGTTGAAAGAGAGGCTAACAAACGCTGCGATTGCTCAGAAGACTCCAGTTCGTGTTCTGCATAGACGTGCGGATCTGATGCGGGAAAAGTACATATACGACGTGGATATAAAGAAGTTGACGCCAAAAAAGGTTGAGATGAAGCTACGTTGTCAAGGAGGGCTTTATGTTAAGGAGCTGGTGACTGGAGATGAAGGAAGAACAACGCCCAGCGTTTCAGAGATTCTCAAAAACAAGGGCAAACCAGTGAACCTTGATGTTTTAGACGTGATTATGAACGAGTAGGGAGGTAAAAGGGATGAGAGGGTCAAAGGGTTATCGTTCAGGTGCGCGGCGACTATTAACGAAGGAACCTAGAGAACGGGGAAAGATCAAGCTGAGCAAGTTGCTCCATGAATATCAGCCTGGAAGCCGTGTCGTGGTCAGAATAGATTCAAGCGTTCAGAAAGGGATGCCGCACAGACGCTTTCACGGCAAAGTCGGCACTGTGACCGAGAAGCGTGGGCGAAGCTACGTTGTGACTGTTTCACAAGGAGACGCGGTCAAGGAGATTATTGTTAGGCCTGAGCATTTGGAACCATTCAAGGGTGATTAGATGTCAAAAGAAAGCGTTGGGGAAAAGAAGCTTACACTTCCCCAAGTCAAGAAGCTGCTAGAATCTGTCGGTGAAGAAAATCTGGACCAGCTGCAGCGTCGAACGTTTGATTACGTTTCCAAATTTTCAAAAGTAGACGCTGAAGTAGCTGAAAAACTTGTGGAAAGACTCGTGAAAGAATTCGGTTTGGAAGAGGAAGAGGCAATTGAGATAGTTAATTGCTTGCCGAAAACCGTCGATGAGCTGAGGGTTTTCCTTGCTGGCGGCCGTAAGCTTATTGATGTTTCAACGTTGAAAACCATTGCTAGCCTTCTCAGTGAACATCAAAAAGTGAAGTAGACAGAGAGCGGCTTAGCAACTATTTTTAAGCAATAAAAGCGTAAGATAGAGGCTAATATGACCATGATGGAGAAGCGGTACGAAGAGTACGCTTACATTCTAGATTTCCTGTCGCACGGCCGCCCTGGGGTACGCCCAACTGGAAGAGCCGGATACCGAGCGGGAGCTCTAGTTCAGATGATGGGTGAAGAATTCTTCACGCTGCTAGAAGCGCTGATCAAGGACGGCGTATCTCTAAAGGCCCACGACCGCGTCTACGTCGGAAAGGAACCACGCGAAGAAATAACTTACATCATTGGCAGAATCGGATACAACGAGCTGACCGCCGCGGCAAAGATGGAACTGTCCGCAGTCATAAGCAGGATAGTGTTGAGCCGCGAAAGCTGGTTCATAACTTTCTTCAACAGCGCAAGAGCGATGACACCTAGAATGCATGCGCTGGAATTGATCCCAGGAATAGGGAAGAAGTACATGTGGCAGGTCATAAATGAACGTGAAAGAAGGCCTTTCGAAAGCTATGACGACTTGCAGAAACGCACAGAACTCCCCAACCCAGTTAAGTTGATAACCAAGAGAGTCCTTGAGGAGCTGTCAGGCGACAGCAAATACAGGCTTTTCACGAGAGCTCAGTAGTGCAGCTGAGCTTGTCCGCCAGTAATATGAGCCTCCTAGAAAGAACGAAGCTTCTGCTTCGAAGATATCGAATCTCTCCGAACAAGCT
>CAYGYP010000114.1:0-6113 GCA_964354115.1 uncultured Candidatus Bathyarchaeia archaeon
GCGGAGCTGCATTTCGCGACGTCAATTTTCGTTCCGCCTCCCACGCCGAAAACGATTTGTGGCTTGAGAAGTTTGATTCTTTCTTCTACAGCTTTGACATCTTTGATCGTGGCTGTTTCAACAAGAAAAGTCTCAACTTCCATCTTCTTGTCTTCCAAGAGTTCCTTGACAGTTTTTCCAGCGATGTCAAAGGTCTTTGCTCCTGCAATCACTAAAGCGGACTTTGCAAAGCCCAATCTTCGACAGATGTCTGCAACCTGTTCTATCGTCCCGTTTCCAACGATAACCTCTCTTGGAAGCTGCATGCGATGATGCTTCAGAGTCAAGTCCACCACTGTTCGAATTCAGATCAACCTTTAGATTCGTGGCAACGTGTGCTTAAAACTTTCCAATTCATGCGCTTATCCCTTCTGAAAACCGTTGTCTAGACGTGTTGCTTTGAACCGTAATGTTAATAAATCCCACGTCATGATTAGATCATGCTACTTCCTTGCGAAGTAATTTCATGGCATTTAGATTTTGGGTGAAGATAAGATGATAGGCAATGATGCAGTAGACAGATTGACGTTGAAAGGAACAACAACCATTGGTGTCGTCTGTACAGACGGAGTCATATTGGCCTCGGATACTCGGGTTAGCATGGGCTATTACGTGGCTCACAAGCATGGAAAGAAAGTCTACAAAATAGATGACCATCTGGGCATGACGATTGCCGGAACTGTGGCTGATGCACAAAGAATCGTGGACATTCTGACCGCAAATGCCCAACTGTACAAGATAAGCAACGGTAGACCTATTTCCATAAATTCAGCCGCGAGATATGTCGCAAATCTTCTATTCTCGAATCGTTACGTACCACTCGAAACTGAAGCCCTCATAGCTGGCATGGACGACTCTGGGCCTCACATTTTTCGATTGGATCCATTTGGCACTTTAACCGAAGAAAAATGCGTGTCCACAGGTTCAGGCTCGCCTGTGGCTTATGGTGTACTCGAAGACAAGTACAAGGACGGCGTTGCTGTCGAAGAACTGCTGCCCACAGTCATCAAGGCCGTGGATGTAGCGATGAAACGCAATGCTGGAACCGGAGACAGTTTCAACATTTCAATAATTGACAAGAAAGGTTATCGGGAATTGACCGACAAGGAAAAGAAGAAGCTTTCGGCAAGTTAGGGAAGCTGAAGCTGTGGTACAGACCTCGGAAAAAGACAAGATAGAGATAAGCCAGTATATTTTGGAGCATGTTCCCAAAGAAGCTGAAGTGACAAGAATAGAATATGAAGGGCCCACGCTGGCTGTTTATACTAAGCGGCCTGAGATTCTGGTGGACCAAAGCAGTCTGATCGCGGACATTGTCAATGTCATAAGGAAGCGTATAGTGATTCGTTCCGATCCATCTGTGAGACTTCCAGAGGGCGACGCTGAAAAGAAGGCACGCGAAATCGTTTCGCCCGAGGCTGAGGTTACCGACATAAACTTCGACCCGAGCCTTGGAGAAATAATAATTGAGGCCAAAAAACCAGGGATGGTCATCGGAAAGAACGGAATGATTCTGCAAGAAATAATCAAACAGACCAAGTGGCGTCCTCAAGTGTTAAGAAGTCCCCCATTGCGCTCCCAAATAGTTACTCACATGCGCCATTATCTTCATTCAGAAAGCAAAGAAAGAGAAAGGATACTGCGCACTGTTGGAGAAAGAATCTTTAGACCTAAGACCTATGAGGTTGGAGACATTAGGATAACCGCGCTTGGGGCTGCTCAGCAGGTTGGCAGATCTGCATTTCTTCTTCAGACAAGGGAAAGCAGCGTCTTGCTGGACTGTGGGACCAATCCTGGTTCATCGAGGCCTTTTGAGGCATTTCCACGCCTTGACAACCCAGCGTTTGAGCTTGACTCTTTGGATGCAGTCGTCATAAGCCACGCTCACCTTGACCATTGCGCGCTAGTGCCATTCCTTTACAAGTACGGATATGATGGGCCAGTTTACTGTTCGGCCCCAACTTCAAACTTGATGACGTTGCTTCAGCTGGATTATCTGGACGTAGCAAACAAGCAGGGAGTGACCGCCTACTACGACCAGAAGGATGTCCGCGAGTGTGTCCTACACACTAACCCCTTGAGGTACGGCGTTGTAACGGACATAGCGCCTGATATTCGCTTGACGTTGCACAATGCCGGTCACATCCTCGGCTCCTCAATGGTTCACTTACACGTAGGGGAAGGCTTGCACAACCTTGTCTATACAGGAGACTACAAGTATTCAAGAACCATGCTGTTGGAAGCAGCTGCAACTGAGTTTCCACGAGTTGAAACGTTGATAACAGAGAGCACCTACGGGGGCCCAGATGATCTTATGCCTTCAAGAGTCGAAGCTGAAGAACGTCTAACGTCAATAGTAAATGCGACTTTGGATCGAAAAGGCAAGGTCCTGATTCCGGTTCCTGCAGTTGGTCGAGCTCAGGAAATAATGCTCATCCTTGATGGATACATGCGCCGAGGCCTGATGAAGGAAGCGCCCGTGTTCATTGAAGGCATGATTTCAGAAGCTACAGCCATACACACAGCCTTTCCAGAATACTTAGGAAGAGAAGTCCGTCAGAATATATTACATGAGGGAGTCAACCCCTTTCAGTCAGATTACTTCACTGTCGTCGAGCACCCGAACGTCAGACAGGAAATCATAGAGGGCGAACCATGCATTGTCATGGCGACCTCCGGAATGCTTGAAGGCGGGCCGGTAATAGAGTATTTCAAGAATTTGGGAGACGATGAGAAGAACACGATTATCTTCGTGAGTTACCAGATTGAGGGAACGTTGGGCAGAAGGGTTCAGAAAGGCCTCAATGAAGTGGCGATGATGAACAGTGAAGGCAGAATGGACGTGGCAAAAGTGAGACTAAACGTGGAATCAATTGAAGGCTTTTCTGGGCATTCAGACAGGCGACAGATAATCAACTACGTCACTCATTTGAAGCCGAAACCTGAAAGAGTCCTAGTGTGCCACGGTGAAAGGGCAAAATGTCTGAGCGTGGCCAACTTCCTGCAGAGAAGATGTGAGATTGATGCATATGCTCCAGGTCTAATGGAAACCTTCAGGCTGCTGTAGGTATAGGCTCATTTGATACTGGCGTTTTCTCCCGCCAGATTCTGACATTTTGAGGGCAGATGACCACGCGTTCTTCGCCTAGTCTCGCAATGTCTCCGCCTACTGACTCAACGAACTCGCTTAACTCGTTAACGGCGCGTTTGACGTCATCCACGCTTTTGCTTGCGAGAGGAGTTATCCTGATAATCAGGATGTTCCCCGATCTTACTTCGTTCTTAACGTTATCCAGATCCGACAGATCACGGAGAGGCATGGCTTTCAGGTAAGTCTTGCCAGAACCACTCTTAGCTTCAACTTTCACTTCTTCCTTTTTGGGTTTGCGGAGTATTCCGCCTAATCCTGGCAATTTTCTCCTCTCTTGGTACCTCTATCTGCTCTCTGAGAGCTTAAGCGTTTCCTGAATCTGTGTCTCAATTTCTAATGTGAATTGACTATAAAAGTGTTTCATAAATTCAAGGATGGGGCTAAATGTTCGCTTCAAGTTCTTTTATCCGGTTCCATGTCTTATCACCGACGAAATAGATGTTTTTGACAACAACGTCGCGCTTGGCTTTCAATGCCTCTTCATAGTCGAATAAGGTTTCGCCTATCGCTACGGCTTTACTATGCCTTTCATCCACAACTATTACAAGGTCTCCCTTGCAGAAACTTCCTTCAAAGCGTCTAATTCCAGGCGCCATGACGTCCGCACCCTTGCATATGTGCGGAATAGCTCCCATGTCCACAATGACCTTTGGCATTATTGCAAGAAGCTCGTTGAAAACCAACGTCGGAAAGAGGCCTCCTTTGGCCTCAACAAGTATTGGTCTACTGTTTGCAAGAAAGATCTTACCGATTTCCGCTCTTACAACTTCAAGGTTGGGCTTTCCTGCAAGGATCTGCCTTAAATCAGTTTTTAGCTTTCTGGAAGCTTCGTCGAGGAGAGCTTTTGCCTCTTTGTCTTTCAAAAAATATCTGGCATTTCTTTCTGGCATGCTTCTTCTCACTTAGATAGGTTTAAATGTGTAAGGTTAAGTATAAAAGTGATAAAAGTACGCCATGAGGGTGCAAAAATGAGCGAGATGACGACTGAAATCCTTGAACAAAACCTGGGAAAAATCGTGCTCGTGAGATTGAAGGGTGGAAAAAGCTTACGCGGGAGACTCAAGGGGTTCGATCAACACCTGAACTTGGTTCTGGAAGAGACCGAAGACACTACTAGTTCTGAGAACGTGAGAAAGCTTGGATTAATAATCGTTCGAGGAGACAATGTAGTTTTGATTTCACCCCCGCCAAGGTGAAAGCTTTGGGAAAGGGAACGCCTTCTTTTGGCAAACGGGCAGGCAAAACGGTTCACATTAGATGCAGACGATGCGGGAGAAGAGCGTACAGCGTTGCCAAAAAACGATGTGCCGCTTGCGGCTACGGTGAAAGAGCAACCATCAGAAAGTATTCTTGGCAGACCAAGAATCTTCAAAGAAATAGAATACGTTAAGAACGCTCATTTGTCAAGCAGATTGATAATAGCCCTTGTCAACTTTGACGAAGATTAAAGGTCCTTTACTCTGAGTTAGTTCTCTGGCTTTTCTCAGAGTGCTGTTGACAACGTTCACTATTTGCTCTTTTTCGCTCAAATACTCTCTCTTCTTTTCACCTAGTTCCATCTTCAGGAGGTTTTCGGCAAGAATCGTTGTTCCGCAGATTTCGCCGTTCTTGACAAGCGTGAGTATTATGATCTCTTCTATTTCTTGCTGGTTCGAGAGGCTTTTCCAGATAGGTTCGGCATTGCTGAGGATTCGGGTGACTTTGTTCCAGCGATTGGCATTCTCATTTCCTATCAGGAGTTTTACCCGTTCTTTCCATTTCTTAAGCCATATCCCAGTCCATATGTCCAAGAACTCTTCAAGCTCGCACCGATCCTCAGTATAGAACTTCTCCAGCTTCTCTGCGATGTCACAGTCATTTGCTTCTTTTCCAATGAGTTGCCAGTGGACTTTAAGATAGTTTGTTAAGTCTTGGCATGCTATCTGAAGCACTTTGCGGTCTGGACCAAGAGTGTCCAGCATTGGGTTCTTCTCCCTGAGTTTCTGAGAGAGAAGTATTTCAATGAAATTCATTGGATATTCCCGCTTCGAAGCCTTCTCCAATGAAAAATATAGGAGGACCGCTTCAGATAAGCTTTATTCGTGTTTGCTTCTATAACTCTATTCGATAATTTTCAGCCATATTTTTGTTTCAGGAATATTGCAGAGCCCATTTTGGGAGCTATTCTAGGAAATCTGGAAGCTCTTTCACGCTTTTCAGAATTAGGTCGGGGTTTTCCCTTATCAGTTCTTGGCGAGAGAAGATCCCTGAAAGGACTGCTACGGTTTTTGCTCCGGCGTTTTTTCCAGCTCTTATGTCCGCGACAGAGTCTCCCACAACTGCGCATTTGCATATCTCAACCCTCAATTGCTCTGCACATTTGAGCAAAGCCTCGGGGGACGGCTTAGGGTTATGAGTATCAAATGCTGTTATTACGTTCTGAAAGTATCTTGCCAACCCGAATTTCTCCAGTTCCTCAATCACCTTTTCCTTTGGAACACAACGCATCGTAATCAAAGCCAGCTTGACTTTGTGTGAGAGTCTTTCTAGTACTTCTGAAATGCTCCGTATTGGGTTGGCATTCGTAGCCGTGGATTCATAATAGGCTTTCAGGTATTCCTTCAAGAACTTGCTTGCATCATTACCTTCTATTAGGTCACCTATCGGAAGATTCTGTTCAAGTCTCCTCGGAATTTCGATTACCGATTTAGCATCAATCGTCTTCTGCCTTCCCATTTTAGCCAGCGCAGTTTTCGTTGCCTTCTGGTAAGCCTTCCTTGAGTCAACGATCGTGCCGTCCAAGTCGAAGAATATCGCTTTAACCTTCAGCTTAGATTCTCTCATTTGCTATCGGCTCTAACTTGGCCATGGTTGCCGTTATTCGTTTCGATAAGTTTTTATTTGCGGTTAATTGTCTAAGGTAAACACCTAATATAGATGTTCA
>CAYGYP010000115.1:0-6090 GCA_964354115.1 uncultured Candidatus Bathyarchaeia archaeon
AACGATCCGGGCGAACGTCGCTGAGGTCGCCGTCGCCCCTCCGATCGAGGTAGATTTGCCAGCCACGCTCGTCGTCTCCCTCCAGGATCCATCCTCGATTGGTACCCTCAACCATGAAGTTCCACCCGTAGAGCGCGCACGGGCCGAGGTCCGCAGGCTTCTTCTTGATGATCACGAATCTGGGATTGTTCTTTATCTGCTCCGAGAAGAGGGCGTACTCCTCCTCAGTCTTCGGGACCACTGTGCCCCCCAACTTCGTGAGCTCTGGCGGCCCTGTCGAAAAGGTGATCTGGCTGGCAAGGGCAGCGAACGCGGTCAACAAAATTGTGATCATAGTGCCCATTTCTCAACCGGCTGGAAGCATAAATCGCAGCTCGGAGGATGTCAAGGACGGCTGGAAGGCCATTTTTTCAACTTGACATGGGGCGACACGTCGATTTATCATCCCCAGTGAGGGGAGGGGGCAATTCGCTGCCATGAATCCTCGTCTGGCCGGTGCTCCAGGAAAGGAGTGCTTTATCCTTTAAATCCTTCGAGATGAGATGACATGAATAGAAAACTAGTTTTGAAGATATCCGTAGCAAATACAGCAGCTGGCATCAGTAGCGCTGAAGTTTATGATGAATTGGAAAGAGTATTGCCACAAGCATTAAGTTATCGACTTGATAGCGCCAAAGTCACAGCAGCTGCTGTCGAGTTTCTATCTATTCTTCAAGTCGCAGGTTCTGTAGCTTCGATTGCTGGATTCTTGTGGTACGTTTATGACAGAAAGATAGGATCAAAAAAGGATAGGAGAAATGATTCTGGTCTTTACATTACAATTGATCCTGAACATGGGCTACATTGGTTGCTGGGAAAAGATTTTAATAGCAAAGAAGACTTCATAACTGACTTTGCCGTTAAAGTAGATCGATTTTTAGTTTCTGATAGATCAAATGGGATTTACGAAAAAACTAAGTATGAGCTTTCTTTGGACACATGGATTAAAAAGAGCTAATCCCTCTCAACAAGGGAAAAGAATTCATCTTTGGATTAGTTCCTTATCTGTTTCACCTATAGTTGAATTTTTGAAGACCAACAAGAGATGATTAGGAAAAGGCTGATTGCCATGCTAAATTGGAAGGGAATGGGCAGAAAAAACTGAGGAGAATTGCGAAATGATTCCTCCGAATATATCAAGCGAGCATGTTCTGAAGGCTCTCCGGAAAGTTGGAGAATTGGGCGTACCTTCTGGCAGATCCTCAAAGAAATTCAGTCTAATTCACAATGGGAAGCCATTTCCTCCAAAATATGTCATATCGCTTGCCAATCTATTCGCGAACGGCGAAGAATTGGATTCCGAAGTCTTTAGTGGAGGCAAGGAAACGAACGACTACCTAATAAAACTTGGGTTTGAAATCGAGGGACTAACGCGTGAAGTCCGCGGACATGAAAAGCTTGAAATTAAGAAAATATCGATAAAAGAGATCGGGAAAGGACATTCGGAGAGATGCCCAGAATGCAAGAAAGCAATAGCGGACTTGCTTAGGAAATTGTATGGAGAAGTTTTCGAAAACCATAGATTAGAGTTTGGGGCAAGACCCGAAGATTTTGGACAATCTCCTCTATACCCATTCTTGCGGGAAATTTTCCAAAAGCTGCAAGAATATAGGAACCATAAAGATTTCGTGAGATCAGATGCGATGCCACCTTGCGATTTTTTTGTAAGAAGCCCCGGATTCATTATGGAGTTTGACGAGTCACAGCATTTTACGATACCGCGCAAGGTTGCTCTTTCCCTTTACCCTGAAAGCATAAAGCTGGGGTTTTCAAGAAAGAAATGGATGCAGCTATGCGAGGAAATTAAGGCGAAGGACAACGATCCACCCTTTAGGAATGAGCAGAGAGCTTGGTATGACGTTGTCAGGGATTTTTTGCCCATGATCAAAGGGTTTCATCCAACGGTGAGGATTCATTCAAAGGAAATGCAGTGGTGTGAACTGAGACCAGACAATCCAGAAGACTTGGAGAAATTTAGAAACCTTTTAGAGAGAAATATCAAAAACAGGGGACTAGTTGCCACTGTGATTATGCAATCGCCAGGGGACTCATCGAATGATACAAGAAAGACTTTGCTCTCCAGAATTCTTTGGGAATTAGCAAAAGAGCTTGACGAAGATTGTGTGATTCTGTTTCCGGGAGGATATTACAGTGCGGGGAGGCAAGAGGCTCGGACGATTTACAGTTCGGTCGGGAATTTTGTAAGAGATGAACTTGCCAGGACGGGAAAGAATTTTGTTATTTGCATTGGGATTGATGGCAGAAAAGAAAGATATGCTAGGGACCAGATAGCCATGGCAGTAAGCAAAAAAGGAATAGAGGCGATAGGACGCAAGTTCCATCCGGCTCCCGTTGAGATCGGATACGTAGAACTTGCGGAGGATTTCCGATCAATGGAGGAGGGAAAGCCTCGGACTTTTTATTTCGGAGGGAGAACGTATTTCTTAGGAGCGTGCTACGACAGTTTCGGGATAAAGCATCTCCTCCTGTCCAATCCCGGAGTGGACGTGGTACTCGACCTCGTCCACGGCTTCACAGAATCAGGAGAAGGCTCTGGATGCTCCTATTTTGCCAGACACGGTTTTGCAGGAACATCGAAACACTGGAAATGTCCAGTTTTTGGAGCCGCAGTCTTTTTCAATCGGAAGATTCCCGAGGACTGGCCTTCTGGCGTTTTCTGGAATCAAGCGAATAAAAGTACGCAGGATTGGAGTTATAGTGACAATCCCTTAAAGCCTTTCGATGAATTTCATTTCCCCGGATCTGAGGAAAAGGCTATCGTTAGGGTCTTTGATCTGCTTTCGATTTAGGAGCTTGGCTTATCCATTTTCTCCGTTTTTGTTAAGGGGCATCCCTGAACTTTAGGTCCGTACAAGGCGGATTAAACAACTCGCCCGTTTCAAAAATAGAAACCGGGCTGTCTTTGCCTGCCTCAGCGGCCAGCTCCTCCGGCCCGAAAAATTTTTTAGGATGGAAAATATTGGAGATCTAAACAAAGTCGTCCTTCTTGGAAAAGGAGCTTGCCGCTGGTCCTCAGCGACAGAAAAAGCCAATAAATAGCAAGATAGCGCCTCCGCGAATTTCGCTTACCAATAATAGATTTATATTATTCTTTTAACTTTAGGAATATAATAAAGATTGACATATATATAAATAAATAATATAATTACAATGGTCGTTTGGACATAATATTTCAGCAAATGGAGAATAAATATGAGAACTGCTTTAGCTGATAAAAAAGAGATATTGAAGGAGCTTTTACTTACTGAAGAAGATTCCCTAGCTAAGTTGAAATCCCTTATTGAAAAGACAAAAGCTATAATAAAGATAGACCGAAAATCCTGTAAAATCGTAATTTCATCTGATTTTGAATTCTCGAATCCAGAAAAGCTCTTGCTCTTCCTTATTGGAAGATATTTTTCTAAAGAACTTGGAATATGCGATAAGGAGAGTTTGGACCTACAAGAACTCGAGACTACAACAGGAATTAAAAAAACAACATTATCTAAGCCACTAGGAGGGCTTGTATATTCTGGTTATATTGGACAAGATAAGGAAAAGAAATATTTTGTTTATCACTATAAAATCGAGGGCATCATAAATTTGTTGCATGATAAATATGTTGAAAAGAAGGTGAATGCAAAATCTCTTTCTCTGAAATATAAAACTCCGGAGAAAAAGAGGAGGGGGGAAAAGGATGAATGAAGAAGTAAAGAAAATACTCGATGATCATGAGCAGAGAATTAAGGAATTAGAAAAAATATTTTCTGGCGGCGAAAAGCAGCGCACGAAAAAGGCAATGTCAATAAAAGAATTTATGCTCGCAAAAAAGCCAGAAAATGACGTGCAAAAAACGTTGGTAATAGGATACTATCTTGAAAAATACGGAAATTTTGGCTCTTTCAATGCCAAGGACCTTGAGGATGGCTTCAGGGCAGCAAAAGAGAGGGTTCCCAAAAATATTAATGATAAAGTAAATATGAACATAAAAAACGGACACATGATGGAATCTGAAGAAGTAAAAGATAATAGAAAAGCTTGGGTACTAACTTCTTCTGGGGAGAAGTTTGTTGAAAATGGTTTCAAAAAAGAATGAAAAATCGACTCTAGAAGTTCCGGCAGAATTATCAGGCATATTCCACAAACACCATGATGTCATTCTAGCAGACGATTCATTATCAGATATTGAAGTGATCCTCGCGTGTATCTACTTAAAAGAAGATGCTAAGAAAAAGGCGGGTGCTGAATACAGTGAATGCAAGGAATTGTTCGTATTCTTAGGAAGAAAAGAAGATAATTTTAGAAAAAACATAAGTTTGGCGAAAAAGAACTCACTGATAAGAGGCGAAAATACGCTATATTTATTGATAGGAGGATTGAAGAAAATAAGAAAGGTCCTGGGGCAAATTCGAAAGACTCCCGTATTTGTTATTAAATCTGGAGAAAACTTTTCAGCTATAAGACTATTTGAAGATTTCTTGCTCACACAAATAGGAAGCGGGGACGTAATTTTATGTGATTCGCATATCTCGTATTCTACGTTATTCCCTTTTGCTGCGCTTAAGGGAAAAATGAAGTCACTCAAAATTCTAACTGCCAGTGTCCACGACCCCGATAAGTTCAAAAATTATAAAAATAGGATGAGCAAAGAACTCTGTATTCCAATAGAGGTAAAAACAAATAATAAAATTCATGATAGATTTATATTATCTGAGGATAAGTGCTGGTCGATTGGCAGCAGCATTAAAGATTTTGGCAATAAAGACACCACCATTAAGGAAATTAGCGAAGTAACAGCCTCAATGAAGGATCTATTCCAAGAAAGATGGAATGAGGCGACGCCATTTAACTAAAAATAGAATCTTGGGAAATTATCGTCTCCACCCTGAATACGCAGATTCTTCTTCGGAATTTCCAAGGTCTTAGGGCGCAGGCGCACGATTTCTTCATGGGAAAAGGAGTCCCATTCGTCCTCCAGGCCCTGGACGCAGCCGTACCAGATTACGTTCCTAACGGGGCTACCGTCGCGAAAGTCGGTCAACTGCTCTTGGAATTTCTCGGTCGCGAACCAGTACCAGCCGGAGAACGACTCGCAGACCCTGAGGACGTTCTGGCTATCGATGTACAGGTCCTTGCGTTTGGTCTCGAATTTCACCATCCTGCCACCTCAAAACCAGCTCGTGTATATAGACTTTTGGCCGGGTTCGAGCGCTTGCTTGAGATGGGCGTAAGGTAGGAGGGAATCGTATAGCCGACAGCAAGGGATTCCACGTGATGAAGGGACGAAGCGAAGCAGCAGTAAGTGTCAACTGGATCCGAAAAGTCTTCGTATTTATCGAATCCGGCCAGGCGGATCCGGACCTCCCAAGCTTCTCCCCTTATAAAACCAGCCTGGATAAATAAAGGAGCTGAGGTCGCGAGGGTGGCATCTCTCGTCCCCCCAGCGTGCTTCGACCATAACCTTTTCCCAGCCTATCCTGTATTATGAAGGAGTGGGCGTGTGGCCAATTTTCTCGAAAGAATCTGCCTTGTCGCCAGATGATGAGCTGATGATCCAGGTTAAGCACGGCGACTTCGACAAGCTCGCTGTGTTGTACGAGCGCTATAGCCGGGCCTTGTTCGCCTTCTTTTTCAAAATCACCCTGGACTCACAAGCCAGCGAGGACCTGGTCCAGACCGTCTTCTTCAAGATCATCAAATACCGTGATCGATACCGGGCCGAGGAGGGTTCGTTCGTCACCTGGATGTTCCGGATCGCCCATAACGCCAACATCGACCATTACCACAGCCTCGAGCGACTGCGGAACCAGGTCAGAATCGGCGAGGCGGATATCCGCGGGGACGGAGACCCGGACGAGGATTTCATTAAAAAGGAAAGGTCGCGGCTGATTAAAGAAGCCCTGGGACGCCTGACCGGGGAACAGCGCGAAGTCTTGATTCTAAGCCGTTACCAGGGCTTGAAGTATGAGGAGATCGCCGAGATCCTGAAATGCCGCGTCAACACGGTCAAAGCCCGGGTGTTCCGGGCCATGGAGAAATTGCGACGCGTCT
>CAYGYP010000116.1:0-6088 GCA_964354115.1 uncultured Candidatus Bathyarchaeia archaeon
GGACATCCATCTTCCCTGGAAATTTTTCTTCCTGTTTTTCTCCAGGGTAAGGGGCCACGCAAATGATCAATTCATCCATGTTTAACCTCCCTCTACTTCGATCTTTAATAAGATGTTAAATTTCTTTAGGATGCCGAAAAGAATACCTTTTATTTAATCATTTATAACATTCAATGAGAGTTAGCCCATACAATAAAAATGAATATTGAATTTTGAATTCAATATATTCTCTTGAAATGTTTTGTCAAGAGAAATAAGATATCTTTGCTCGATCCTTTCAGGAAGCGTTAGCTCAGTATGATCGAAAAAAAGGGAAGATGATGAAAGCCGCTTTATTAGAGAGAGAGAAGAGCTTCCGAATCATAGAGACTCCAGATCCCGAACCTGAGGAGGGTGAAGTCGTCATTCAAGTCAGGAGCGTTGGAATCTGCGGCTCTGAAGTTGAGGCCTTTTTCGGAAGGCACCCTTTTCGGAAAGCGCCTGTAGTCACAGGCCATGAAATGAGTGGGGTGATCACAAAATTAGGAAAAGGAGTGAGGGAGTTGCACGCCGGGGAAGGCGTGACCATTGAGCCTCAGGTCTCATGTGGATCCTGTATCCATTGTCGATCTGGAAAGTATAACCTTTGTCCCGAACGTATTATGCTGGGGACAGAAAAATGGCCGGGTCCATTTGCCGAATTCATAAAAGCCCCTGCTTCCAAGATCATTCCTCTCCCCAAAGGCATGACTTTTGATGAGGCGGCGTTAGCCGAACCATTAGCCGTGGGCGTCCATTCCATCCGAAAAACTCGGCTCGCTCCAGGAGAATCTTTGATCCTCTTTGGCGCAGGTACTATCGGACTCTGCACCTTAGTTGCTGCCCGGGCGATGGGAATAAGGGAAATAGCGATCACCGACATTTCAGAAACCAAACTGAAGATGGGTGAAAGAATGGGGGCGTCTTATGTTCTGAATGCGAAACATTCCGACCTCTTGGAGAGGATTCAACAGATATTTCCAGAGGGAGCTGACGTGGCCATTGTTGCCACAGGGGCAGGAGAAGCCTACCAGGCCAGCACAAGGGCCGTTAAACGGGACGGCCGTATCGGAGTGGTCGGTCTATGTCGGGAGGCGATATTGATTCCCATCGAAGTGGGAGGGGCAGGAAAAGAACTCGAAGTGATTGGGTGTTCCACCTATCTCCATTCCGATTTCCGTGAGGCCGTCAAGATTCTTCCAAACACTCCGCTTCGGGAGCTCATTTCGAGGATCTTTCCAATTGACCGAATTCAAGAGGCCTTTGAAATCTTCATCCGAGAAAATGATATCTTGTTTAAGGTGATGCTCAATCACCGTCCCTTTTAGAGAAGAGGTGTAGGAGCTGGTATGCATTCAGAGGAGAATTTATGAGTCGTTCGAAGGAATTCGTTATCGGGGTAGATGTGGGGACCCTCAGCACCCGAGCGGGTATCTTTGATTTAGAGGGATCCATGATGGCAAATGCCAGTCAAACGATCTCTGTCCATTATCCTCAGCCAGATTTTGTAGAGCAGAGCTCAGGGGAGATATGGGAGAAGACAGGGCAGGCCATCAGAGAGGCCATTCGGGAGGCTCAAATCAGATCAGAAGATATTGTGGGAATCAGTTTTGATGCTACCTGTTCTTTGGTCTGTCTGGACAGACAGCATAAGCCATTGAGTATTTCACCCACAGGCGATGCATCCAGAAATATTATTGTGTGGATGGATCATCGGGCGATCAAGGAGGCGGATGCGATTAATCAGACCCAGGACAAGGTGTTGCAATATGTGGGTGGGAAGATTTCTCCTGAGCAGGAGCCTCCGAAGTTAAAATGGATCAAGGAAAATTTGCCGAAGGCTTGGAAATCGGCTGGCAAATTTATGGATTTAACCGATTTCATGGTGTTCAAAGCGACAGGGGAAGATAAGAGAAGCCTTTGCACGTCTGTTTGTAAATGGACCTATCTCGGCCATGAGGGAAATCGAGGCTCATGGGATTACAGTTTTTTTGCAAAGATTGGATTGTCCGATCTGTTCGAAAATCATAAGGTCACGAGTTTCGCTTATCCAATGGGCTCATTGGCAGGGGGCTTGACAGAGGCGAGTGCCAAAGCATTGGGCCTCAGACCGGGCATAGCCGTGGGAGTGGGAATCATCGACGCCCATGCAGGAGGAATTGGGGTTTTGGGCGACTGCGCCAAAAAGGCATTTGAAGATGTGAACGTTTGGGATGAGGTGTTAGCCCTCATCGGAGGGACTTCTTCTTGCCATATGGCAACCTCCTCCCATCCGAGATTCATTCCCGGGGTGTGGGGTCCCTATCATGGCGCCATGATCCCAGAGATGTGGCTGAACGAAGGGGGTCAAAGTGCCACGGGCTCTTTGGTCGACTACGTCATAAGAAACAATTCCAGCTATCAAGAAATTGAAACGTTGTCCAGAGAGGCCCACATTGACATCTACCAATTTTTGAATCAGGAGATTCAGAAGCATCAGGGTCCTGAATTAACGAAAGATATACACATCCTACCCTATCACCACGGGAATCGGTCTCCAAGGGCAGATGCCCATGCGAGAGGAGTGGTGGTAGGATTAACATTGAATCAGTCCATCTTCGAGGTGGCTAAACAGTATTATGCTACGGTTCAAGCCATAGCTTATGGCACCCGACATATCATAGAAACCATGAACGAGAAGGGGTTTCAGATTTCAGAGATATATATGTGTGGCGGACATACGAAAAATCAGATCTTTCTGCAGGAGCATGCGGATATTACAGGATGCACTATCTATTTGCCCAGAGAGAAGGAGGCCGTGCTTTTAGGAACGGCCATATTAGCGGCAGTGGCAGCGGGTAAGTATCGGAGTGTTACAGAGGCAATGAAAACAATGTCCCAGGCCGGCGAAACGATCTCTCCGAATAAGTCTTATCAAAAATATCATGAGGGAAAGTACAAGATATTTAAGAAGATGTATGATCATTTTCAGGAGATCAGGCAGTTGAGTAATGTGTTATAGATCACCATATGAAGGGTAAAGGAGGTCAAAGTGAAGATTGAAGATGTGGCGGCTTATTTGTCAAAAGCAAGGGTGATCGATCTTTCGAAAAAGGTGGTGCCAGGAAAGGCGGAAGGGCCTGTAGATACCGGGAAGCGGAAATATGAGATCAAGCCCTTTTCTTTTCCACCCGGGGAGCTCATGCACAACATCGAGATGGAGAGCCATATCTCCACACATATAGAGGCTCCCTCTCACTTCGTTCCGGTGCGACACGGGAGAAGCGCTGAAGACGTGAGCGAGGTGGAAATCGAGAAGTTTTTCGGCACTGCCGTCCTTGTGGACTGCAAGGATTTGGCTCCAAAGACGGCCATCGGCAAGGAATTCTTGAAACGATTTCCAATTAAAGAAGAGGACATTGTCCTGATAGGGAAGTGTTCGCATCAAGGAATGGATCGGGGCTATTTGGGTAAAGAAGGTGTGGAATACTTATTGAAAAAGAAGATCAAAATGGTTGGCTTTGATGACACGGTCTTTCCCGAAACTCCGGAATTCCTGGGAAAGGATTTGAATATGTATTTCACCCATGATCTCATGCTTTCGAACAATATTCCCATCATCGAAGGACTGGCCAACTTGTCGGAGATAAGGAGAAGGAGATTCCTCTTCATGGGCTTTCCAGCGAAGATGGGCGGTCTGGAAGCCTTTCCTGTCCGTGCGATAGCGATAGAGGGGAAAGGGTAGATCATTGGATGAAGATGCGGGAAAGGGAATGAAGGATGGGCCACTTGCTTCTTAGTATTGTTGTACTGGTTTGGGGACCCAATTTCGGCATCACCAAATCGGCTTATCGAGATCTGAATCCCATCCTTTTCGCAGCCCTTCGTTTCACTGTTTGTGGAATTTTGGTGCTGGTCGCCACCTTTTGGAAGGAGAGAAGCCTTTATATCCAGAAACAGGATTTATTGAGAGTGGCGGTTGTAGGAGGAGCAGGAATCGGCCTTTATCAGATTCTTTGGTCCTATGGGCTCAATTTGACAACGCCGAGCAATTCGGCCCTGATCTTCTCATTATCCCCCCTATTGGTATTCGTCTATGGAGATTTGACAAGAAAAGAGTCTGTGGAGAAAAGACAGTATTTAAATGTATTTTTGGGCCTCGTGGGAGTGGCACTCGTGATCTTAAGACCGACGGCTCAACTTCGTTTTTCTCTAGACACGCTTCCTGGGGACCTTTTAACCTTGCTCGCTTGCTTCTGTTTTGTCATCTTCTTTTCTGCCTGGTCAAAACCCCTCTTAAGACTCTATTCACCCTTGCGGTTAACGGGGTATTGCATGATCATGGCCTCGATCATTCTGTGGATGATTGCTTTTTCTCCTGCCAAATCTACCGCGTGGGATCAGGTGGGAGAGAAGACATGGTGGGCCTTGGGTTATACGATTCTTTTTTCTGGAATGCTGGGACACGTTCTCTGGTATGAAGGGATCCTCCGTTTCGGAGTGAATAAGACCATGGTCTACCAATATCTCATGCCGGTTTGGGCGGTCCTATTCAATCATTTGTTTATGGGTGAGAGGATTTTCCCCCAACAGATCGCCGGAGGAGCCATCATCCTCTGGGCTGTTCATCGCGTCTTATGGAGCTGAAAAGTAGTCCGAAAGAATATAGGGGACGATGATATCAAGATGCCTTCTTATTGCGGATGATTTAACGGGCGGAGCAGATGCGGGGGCTCAGTTTGCCAAGGCGGGTCTCAATACTCTCCTAATTTCCACCAAGGATGAGCCTGCGATTAATTTCTCTCATTATGATAACAGAGATGTCCTCGTAGTAAACACTGACTCCAGAGGGTTAAGTCCTGATAAAGCATTTCACCTTGTTTCAGACGTGTTAAAAGGGTATGATAAAGTACTCTTCCCCATTATCTACAAGAAGATTGATTCCACCCTCAGAGGAAATATCGGGTATGAGATCGATGCCATTCTAAAGGAGACGAAAGGCTCAAGTTGCTTCGTCGCTCCTACGTATCCAGAACAAAATAGGACCTTCGTCGGTGGTATCCTGATGGTGAGAGGAAAATCTGTCTCATCCACCGAAGTCATAAGAGATGCTGCTTCCCCTGTCCGAGAATCCTCTGTCCCCAAACTTTTGGAAGAGCAGTCACTGCGCCAAATAGGGAAAATCGATCTCGGCGACGTAGCTTCAGGACTGGAGGGACTCCGGAGGGCTGTGGATGAGGAGCTGGAAAAAGGAAACAAAATAATTATCTTTGACGCGGTGACGCGCCAGGATTTGAAGAATGTAGCGGATGTCGGTTTCTCTATGGAGAGAAAGCCCCTCTTCGTCGGTTCGGCAGGGCTAGCCGAAGAGGTGGCCAAGAAATTATCTCCATCAAGAACAAGGGGTTTTTATCCAATGAAGCCTTTTAAACATATACTGATGGTGAGCGGAACGGCCTCGAGCATTACCCATCAACAGTTAAAACGGGTTGAGCAAAGAAAGATTCCATCCTTTCAACTCGAAAAGTCTTTCATCATCGAAGACCATACGAAAGTAAACAAAGAGAAGAAGGAACTTTTGCGAAGAATTGCAGATTCATTGACTCAGGGAATCGTTATTCTAAAGGCCCCTTCAGAAATGTTGAATTCCCAGGATTCAACTGAATTTCCCATCCATCTTAAAATTGCAAGGACTTTGGCCTCCGTCGCCCTGTTGGTACTGGAAGCCTCTAAAGTCGATCCCCATGATCTGGCACTCGTCTTAACTGGTGGAGAAACTGCGCAAAGTGTTATGAACGGTCTTGAAACGGAAGGAATTGGTATAGAAGGAGAGTTATTAGAGGGAATTGTGAAGGGCCATTTGATAGGAGGGAATTGGGACGGCCTTTCGGTCATTACGAAAGCTGGAGCGTTCGGGAAAGAAAACGCTTTAGAGAAAATCGTCAAGATCCTTGAAACCGGGTCCCGTTAAGAGTAAGGAGAAACAAAATGAAAGCGTTAATTAAAGATAAACCTACCAGGGGTGCGACGCTCACGGACTCTCCAATCCCTCAAATTGGAGAAAACGATTTGCTGGTGAGAGTTCAAGCCG
>CAYGYP010000117.1:0-6073 GCA_964354115.1 uncultured Candidatus Bathyarchaeia archaeon
AACTCACAACCCAAATCCAACCACAACTATTCAAAGGCTGGCAAACCCAACAAACAACAAGAAAAACCATAGAGCGCGAAGTCCGCAAATACCTCAGAAAATACATCAAGCAACACGTCCTCAGCCTACCCGACCTTGAACAACTCTACCCAAAAATAATGGAAAGCGTGAAAACCTATGGATAAAACCCTCGAATACACCGTAGCCTACCGCAACGTAAAACACCCCAGACTCGAATACAAAACAGGCACTCTGCTCCTTATACTCCCAAAAAGTTCCAAAGATGAAAAACAAACCCTCGAAAAATACAAGAAGTGGATACAAAAGAAAGAACTCGTCATAAGAAAAGCCCTAGAGGAAGCCCAAGCCAAAAACCTAAACCTTAACAGAACAGACAAGGAACTGAGAAACCTCATTCACACCCTCGCTGAAAACTACCAAACAGAACTCAACACAAAAATAAACAAAATCTTCTTCAGAAAAATGAAGACAAAGTGGGCAAGCCACAGCAAAAACGGAAACCTAACCGTCAATACCCTACTAAAATACTTGCCACAAGACACAATCGAATACATCATATACCACGAAATCACCCACTCCATAGAAAGAAAACACAATCAAAGCTTCTGGAACATCATAACCAAAAATTTTCCAGACTATCAAACCAAAGAAAAAGCCCTGCTAACATACTGGTTCATAATCCAACAAAACACAAATACCCACTCACAACTTTCTGAGTTTTTAAATGCAGACACAAACAAGCTCAATCCAAAAAGAAGCTGACAGAAGTGAGCAATATGAGAGTCGTGATCTTCATAGACAGTTCAAACGTTTACTGGGGAATAAAAGGTACAATAATGAAAACAAAACGAACCTGTTAATTTGACAGTATTGCACATGCTGCGTTTTTCTGTGTCAAAACCTGCTCTTAGCAATCGTGTGACTTATACCATGCTAATTGCTTTCCAATTGGCAAATTGCCCAATGGAACGTCGGTCTTTAAACCAGCCTTCTTAAGTCTAGAAGTCAAAAATTCTCTGTAGTTCTTACCTGCATGGAAGAACACTTCACCATAATCGTCCATACTTAGTCTGGTTTGCATTTGCTCGAAAACCTTTTCTGACCACGCCTTTCTTTCTTCAACGCTTATGTCATTCAATGTTATGTTGTAGGGTTCTATCTCATCGTCCGTAAGAAGCAGACCGTATTTCGCACTCAAAATTGCCACTTGATCATACTTCTTTTTGCAGTATGCATATGCTTTTCTGAACAAGTCTGATGCCGAATACATTTCAGAAGCTTTGCATGGATAATTTTGTTTTTTCTTCGTGCAAGAAATCAGTCCTAGCGTTTTCACATCCGTTTCTTCCTCGCTTATTGTTTGAGCTTAACGTTAAGCTCTGGACCTATAATGGCTGTTACAAAATGTTCCAGCCTAACCATTTCCTCGAAATCCTTCAAAGCCAAGTATTTGTAATTGCAGTTGTTAAGTATGTACTCTGTAATTTTG
Organism: uncultured Candidatus Bathyarchaeia archaeon; assembly: GCA_964354115.1. Classification (GTDB taxonomy): domain Archaea; phylum Thermoproteota; class Bathyarchaeia; order Bathyarchaeales; family Bathycorpusculaceae; genus DASPTR01. Next base: position 1,511 of record CAYGYP010000117.1, read on the forward strand.
CTTTCTGAATCCAGTTTAAAGTATTGACTCAAAGCTTTCCTAAACTGGCTGCCCTTAACGTTTCCTTGTTTGTGGTTTTGCAGCAGCCTCCTTTTGAGGTTCCTACTTCTACCCACGTAAATGTTCTTTCCAAGGCTTTTGTCGAAGATCAAGTAGACTCCTTGGGCTTTAGGAATTTCGTGTGAAGCTTGAGAAAAACTTGTGAATTCCCCATACATGAGCTCTTTCATTTTCTTGGAGAAATATGCATTGCTCTCGTTTTCATTGATGGATACGTTTTCCTTTCGTTTTTCCGTGGAATCAATCTTTGTTTGGATAGACTCTGCCGCCGCTTTCGATTTTTCCAAAATTGATTTTGGTCTATTTGGAATTGTAGAGTCATATTGGAGCACTTCTGCTCGTAGTGTTGGTTTGTCTGAAATTCTGAGTCTAATAATTGGGTGACTAAATTTGCTTAAGGCATTGCTTTTTTCTAATATTTTGGCTAGAGAATTGGCATGTGCCATGCCGTCAGTTTCAATTTCTACCTTCGTGTATGAAACCAAAATATCTACTCTGCCACGCCAGTGTTGTCTATCTCCCAGATCCTTTAGACCGCAGAGTTCAATTTCCCGGCTTTTCCCATGAGGTAAAGCTTCTTTCAATAATTCTTGGATTTGCGGCAACAACCTCTTCCAGTAATCATCATACTTGCTCAAGGATGAATCTCCACAAATTTGTTATTCAGCCAATAGAATACTGTTATTCGGTTATGACTTTTCTATTTTGCCATCGACAAACAAGAACCAAATCATCTTTACTCTCTATTCACGATGGAAGTTTGGTCAGAATGTTCCTTGCTCAAGTTTTTTGCTGCAAATAGAAACGCTGTTTCATCCTGTTCCGCTGTAGAAAAGTAATGCGTCAAAGACTGAAGGAGACAAATTTTTTTTGCGAGCTATTACTCTTGCCTTCACAGCAACTTTTGAAGTATATTCTGTTTGAAGGTCGGCCATTCCTAGTCTTTCAAAAACCTTATTCCAATTCTTCAAGACCCATATATCGACTGGCAGCTCACATTCAATTGGATCGAAATATTCTGAATCATACCAGGTTTGAGCAGCCCTTTGTCCGCCTTCAAACATGCTTAACGCCCTTGTGAATAAGCACCTTACAACACTATTGTCTCTTCTTAGGAACATCATGAACATCCAAAATCTCTTGTGATCGCCCCCTGAGAAATTGTTTGGAAGAATGCCATTTCTTAGCGAGTAGGCAACCTCAGGCTTAGAGTACAATTCGCTACACATCTGTCCTGCAAGCCTGTAGATGTTTCCTTTTGCCTTTCCTCGATTTTCTGCTATGCTGTTTATTTTTTGAATAAACCATTGACTTATGTTTTCATATTTTTCGATTGTTTTTTTGGTTAGCATTAGGTGGATTGTTGTCGGGGTAAAGCTTCCTCTAGGGATTGGTTCTTTTCCGCTTATCCAGTTCTTGGCTTGTTGAAGATACGTATTCCAAACTATAATGTATTTTGCTTGCATGTCAAGCCAACAACCTAATGTAAGAAGAAGTAGTCCTTCGTCCGGGTTAGGATTGCTAAATATTAAGCGTCTTACACTATCAACTATGTGTCGCTCGCCCCACTCATCTCCTGTCTCAAATCTCATCCGATCTATTTCAATTGCGTTGCCAATAAATTGTTCATGAGTTTTTACGTCTCTCGAAGCTTCGATTATTGACTTTTCAAACTTTGCAAACCCCTTCGGATTAGGCAGGTCACCATCGCAGATTCTGCACAAGCTCTAACGCCCGATAATATCTATTTGGTTGAGTTGATTTATTAAGAATGTCTAATAGAAAGTCAGCCTTTGCATCTTGCGCAAATCTTTTTTTGCTCAACTTCACACAATTTCTTAAACCACACTTGCTTCTATCAAAACGCGCGCTATGTCTTGGGTTCATTTTGTTTGGTCTTTAGGGAAGAAAGCTAATCCGGTAATCAACAATTCAACCAAAGCCTTCGTTTCGCTTTTGTTAAATGCCAGCTTAAACTGAAACTCTGTTTGAGCTTCTTTTCCATATAGCATAACGAGTCTTTCGTTGTTATCGTAGTCAACGACAAAGTTGCTTGTTTCACCTACTCTTGTGACTTGGTTTCCTTTTATGATACTCTTCACCATTCTTTCAGTTCGTTCTCGCTCGCGCGCAGCTTCGGCTTCTGACAGATATGCTGGGCGAGTACGGCGTGTCTCCAAGTGTCCTTACTCCCAAACCATTTTGCTAGGAAAGCTAAAGCAGAGTGACAAAATTGCCTTCAAGGTCTTTGCCATAATCTACAGGTATTATTTTGAAGTTTCTTTCAGTTTTGGAAGGTGGCGTCGAAATATTCTGCCTGTAGAAGAATACCAAAACGTTCTTGATGTTATCTTGAGATGACAAGCCACTGCAATGCTCCTTCAGCTTGTCCAAAATGAACTCAAGGTTCGTTGCAAGAAGGTTCTGCTTCCCATCTTTTTGTGTTACAAGTGGCTTACCCACAAATTTGAAGTCACTTTTGTTCTCATCGACGAAACACTGCCAATCGTTACGGTATTTCTTATTCCAATGAAGCAAATACCATGAAAAAATTTCATGCCTCAAAACCTGTTCTTTTCCCAAGAATAGGCTTTCCTTGCCATATTTGCCAAGGTTATCCCACTTACTTTCTATCAAGTAAATGTTCTATCTTGAGGCAATTATCGCGTCAAACTCCCCGAATTCAGCACTTTTGCTCCCGCCACTTCTTCCGAAACTTGGCCTGTAAAAAACTAAGCAGTCTGAAAGCAAAGTCTTGTCTTCATTTCCCAATATAAATGATATTTGTTTCATCAAGAGCCGCAGAGTAAGAGCGTCTTCCCCATACCCAAATATCTCTGCCATTATGTCGTCCATAACTATTTCTGAATTATGGTCAATATGTTCTTTATGAATTGACACTAAAGATTAGAGGCAATAGCGCGCTGCTTTGTCCCGAAAATGGTTAAAAATGGTTATAAGTCCGATTTTGCTAATTAGAGCCTGAAATGGACTATTTTGAACAACGCATACTGGCTGCGCTTAAAGACGGCAAACCTCAAAGCTTCACCGAAATCCAAAGCCAAGTAGGCTTCAGCCACAACACCCTCCAACAACACCTCAAGCAACTAGTTGAAAAAAACCTTGTTCAGAGGGAGAAAGACCCTGCGAAGGGTTTCGGAAGACCCAGATACGTCTATCACGTGCCGTCCAAGACCGCTAAACAGGTCACTGCCGCGCTAGAAGACCCCAGTGTTGAGCTGGTAACCATTCCGTTTAGCCGAGTCAAGCATGTTTGCAGGTTTGAGAAGGGCGGTTGGTGCAAAGAGAAGAAGGCGTCCTGTTCGCCTCAAATCTGCCCCCAAATCATAAAATAAGACTTATCACCACTTTACACCAATTTAGGGACAAGCCAGCGCGCCATTACGTTTCTGGTCTTATTCTTGTGACTAACGCCATTCTTTTGGTTGACTCAAGCAAAATCTCCTCGTTTTTTGCCTTGAATTCGCCGAGCTTGCTCTTGAAAAAGTTCCAGCCGTCGATGTTACCTCTAGCCAAATAGACTATGAAAGAAATGGTTCCGCTTCCGACTATCTTTTCTCTCAAGTTTCTTTCCCCGTCAGGGTCGTAACCTGCTGAATCCCAGAATTTTAGTTCGATAGCACAAGCTATTCTTTGTTTTTTGAATGCTCTTGTATCAAATCCTTGAGGGTCAAGAATAACCAAGTCTATGGGAAGATTGCCGTAGGAAGGATATTCAGTATGGACGAGGCATGTTTTCTTTTCATCTTTTGTATTGTACCATTCCTTGAATTGCCCTTCACTGATTAATAGGTGATAGAGATAGCATTTTGAATCTGATTCTTTGTAGAAAAAGTGTGGCGACTCTTCAAACTTCTCAACTAGACCTTTGATGCATCGTGAAATAGCTTCTCGAAAAGGTTCATGTTCTTCTTCTGTCATCTCCATTAAACCCTCTTTTGCTCACAATAAACGCCTCTTCACATTATCCTACCAGCATTTTATAAATCTTACAAGCGCGCGCTCAACCAATCAAAGGGTTTAATTATACTTGAGTATAGTACCATTTGCATTTGGCGCAACAATAACTTCTATAGGATTGAAGAACGATGTTAGGAATTCTCATCAATGTAGGGTCAAGCAGTCGAGACCCGAATGGCAGAGGGCAGATTTCAATCTCAGACTTTCAATTTAAGTACATGCCAATTCCCGAAACTGCTGAAACGATAGAAAAAGTTCCAACCTATAGAGACCTTGGGTTCGACAAGGTAAAGTTTCCAGATTTGCCGGTTCACTTAGACCCGGAGTTTGAAACTTACACTTATGGGCATGTGCGAAGAGGATTTGGGGACATAAATCGACTCCTCGAAATCAAGGAACGCGGAATGCTTTTTTTCTATGCAACCTTGGAGGATGCCAAGAGTGGAATGTGGATCCCATGCATCATCGGTTATTTTGATATCCAAGAGACAATCGATTGCAGAGGCTTGACAAAGAGCCAAA
>CAYGYP010000118.1:0-6020 GCA_964354115.1 uncultured Candidatus Bathyarchaeia archaeon
TAAGCGCATTAGGGTTCTGGCACTAAAAATTGTACACTGCAGCTGCATTTTGGCCCATGATTCTTTCTGCAACCGAAAAAGCTATTTTCTTACCAAAGTATCCTGAGGCAACCTTCGCCGCTAAAACGTCTGAAACAAGGTTCTTGGCAAGGTTCAGCGAAGCATAGCTGTGCTCGATTAGCAGGTGGTCGCCGCCCCACGCGAAAATCTTGTTGGACGGGACAACCTCAAGCCATTCATCTAACGCCTGCTTGTAGGCTGTTGAGGATATGTGCGCTAACCAGCATGCGTCAACGTAGACGTTGGGAAAATACTTGGCCAAAATTCCTGCTTCCCGCAGATACGGGTAGCCGCCGTGGAAAACGTCGAAGCGAACGTCGGGAAACTTGCGGAAAAGGTTAGTCAGAAGAGTCGGCTGGGCATTGGCTAACGTGTTGAGGATTCCAGCTTGGATTCCCGTGTGAATCTGAAACGGAAGATTGTGCTCAGAGCATTTCTCGCAGACCTTGTGCATCATGAAGTCCTGAAAAACCTTTCTCTCCTGCAGCCCAACCTCGTTAAGACCTTTGGAGAAAATTCTCTCGGCGTCAGCCTTAGCGACATTGTCGAAGAAGAGGGTGCGTTCGTACGCCAGCGTGGACTTGACGCCCACTGCGCCAGCCTTGACTGCCATCTTGAAAGCCTGATTAAGCGTGTTCAGGTAATCGCTGAAGGAGCGTGCGCTTTCCGGCGCGAGATTTTTTGTCACGTCTAGGTTGCCTCGGATGAAGTCGTCCATGCTCACGACTTGGACCAGCCTCTCGTCCCTAACGATATTGTCGTTCGGCAACGGTCCGCCGATGTTCAGGATGACCCTATACACCTTCATTCTGTCCAGCACCTCCAAAGACCATTTCAGTCTGTTCCGGCTCTTTTCGCGGATGCTGTGCGAAAGTTCCCTCCAGTTGGATTCGTCCACCTCTTCATCCTGAAAACCGTAGAGGTCGCGGAGGGCGATGAGAAGATGCCTGTAATAAATCGTGTTCCGCAGTTTTTCCAAGTACGGCTTTAACTCGTTCCACCGTTCTTCAGACTGGTCTTCACCAAGCGGCTTCTCCAGATACTTGTACTTTTCTGGAGTGATGGATTCTTGGGGGAACCCGATGGCCCACAGGTCTCCGCCCAAGTACGTGTTGGTCAGAAAGTACGGGAGGTCAATCTCGAAGTTGCCCTCCCTCATCAGGGGCGAACCAAGGTGCTCGTGTTGGTCAACTATCTTTACGCCCTCGATGTGCTCGGAAATTTCTTTCTTGACTTCCTCGAAATTTGCCAATTCGAATCTCCTGCCACAATTGTCGCATGACTGAACTGAAACTGTTTCAAACGTATCATTAAATCTTTTCTCATCCTCGAACCGAGGGACAAATTACAGTGTTGCCAGCATGAACCCCAAAAAAAGGCACCAGCGTTCGGGGATACGCACTCCTTAGTTAAGAAAAAAGCTCCTGCGCCGTGTGTAGCCTAGGAACCGTGGAGGACAGCTTTTATGGCACTGACGAAGGCATTCAGTGACATTAATTGGTGTACAGAGTGCGTTATTATTAAATATCTCCTGAAAATTTTATGGTGTTATAATCCAAAGGTTGAATTGGGAATGTATCTGGACAAGAACGAGGAGAGAATGCTGGCAGGCGAGTATGGGCCTGAAGTTGGAAAAGCTATGGAATTTCTGGTGAAAATCGGAGACGCGTTCGACGCCAAAAGGATGGTCAACATTTACAGCGCACATCCCTATGGTCCGGGAGTCCTCGACTGGGTATACAACGAGGAGGAGCAGGAACTGCTTCTGAAGCGGGCTAGAAAAGGCTTGAAAGTCAATGCTTTTTCGACTTGCCACGTGGGTCTTCCCGACTTTGAAGAGCGGGAGGCTCAGAACTACTCTGACGAGTATGAAAGGAGGATTCTTAGGTTGATGGAAATCTACACGGAGCTTGGAATTGCCCTGACCAGCACCTGCGCGCCCTACCTAGTCGGCAACATAGTCCCCAAAGGGCAACACATAGCCTGGACCGAGTCTTCCGCTTGGATCTGGGCGAACTCCGTTTTTGGAGCCAGGGGCAACCGCGAGGGAATGGGATCGTATTACTCAGCGTTGACTGGGAAGACGCCCGAATTCGGCATGCACTTGGATGAGTACAGAAAGGCTACTTTGTTCGTGGACGTAAAAGCCTCACTAAAATCCGCCTCCGACTTTGGCGCTCTCGGCTATTTCACAGGCAGGCACACAGATAAGCTCTGGGAGGTTCCAGCTTTGACTGGCATAAAAGGCATCACGACGGAAGGTTTAAAGCAGTTTTGTGGGGGAACGTCCTCTTCAGGCGCTAATGCGATGTTTCACATGGTTGGGATTACGCCTGAGGCTCCCACTTTGGAGGCAGCCTTCCAAGGCGACAAGCCAAGAGAAAGGGTCACCTTCACCGACGAGGACCTGAAGAGGGAGTACGAACTCCTGTCCACGGCAGAGGGGGACGATGTTGACATGGTGCTCTTCGGGTGTCCTCACGCCACGCTCAGGGAGGTTGGGCAAATAGCCTCGATGCTAAAGGGGAAGAAGGTTCATGAAGGCGTACGGCTGTGGGTGCAGTGCGCGGACACGACGAAGTTTATGGCGAAAAAACTGGGATACACGGACATCATCAAAGAAGCAGGCGGCTGTATATTATGCGGAGTCTGCCCCCTCCTCGGCCTGTTTGGCGTCTTTCCCTGGGTTAAAGAAGAATTCACACTGGCCACCAACTCTTCAAAGCAGTCGCACTACGCGCAGGAATGTTATGGTCGACAGGACATTTCCCCTGGAGAAGGCTGCAAGATACGGTACGGAACAACCGAGAAGTGCATCGATGCAGCACTCAAGGGCAGGTGGTAACAAGACATGAAGAACCTGGTTTTGAAGGGAAAAATTGGCAATAAGGGATACGCCGAAGGCGAAGCGCTGGTCACGAAGGACAGCATTTGCTTCTTTGGCGGTATCAACCCAGAGACGGGCACGATCACGGAAATTCGGAGTACGGACAAGGGCAAAAGCTTCAAGGGCAAAATTTTCGTGATCGAGTCAACGAAAGGCTCGTCAGGCGTGTGGGTCTGGCTTTCTCTCCTAGGGAGACTGGGAAACGCGCCCAAGGCTATTGTTATGACGAGGGGTGACCCTCTCGTGGTTGGGGGTTCGATCGACGACAACATCCCCTACGTCTTTGACCTCGACAGGAATCCGACAGAGGTCATAAAGACTGGCGACTACGTCAAAGTTAACGGAGACAAGGGCATAGTAGAGATAATTTCAAAGTGATGCCGTTTTGAGCGAACCAGCCATTGAGGCGTTGACAACAGACGTACTCGTAATAGGCGGCGGAGCAGGAGCGCTGCGGGCGAGTGTGGCAGCTGCTGAAAGAGACGTCGACGTGACCTTAGTATGCAAAGATGTGGTTGCCAGAAGCGGAGCCACGCTCTGGTGCGACAGATCCTCGTCTTACGAGTTTTGCGGTATCAGCGCATCTCTCGGTGACGATGAAGGATTCTATAATGATTTGAACTCGGTGAACGCTGGACTTAACAAACAGCATTTGACCAGAGCCGTTGCGTGTTCATCCACAGAAACAATACAATACCTAGACAAACTTGGGGTCAGGTTCGAAAAATATCCCGACGGTCGGTTCGTGCAGGTGAGAGAAGCTGGCTACAGCCGCCCGAGACTCGTGTATTCAAGGTGGGGGGTCGGAACGGAAGTCGTCAGAGCACTGAAACAGGAAGCTAAAAGACTGAATGTTCACCTCATGGACTGGATGTACACCTTGGGACTGTTGACCAGGGGACGCTCCGTCGTCGGCGCCTTGGTGCTTGACCTCGAAAAAGAAACCCCAAGGGTCGTGTTGGCCAAAGCTACTGTAATGGCGACGGGCGGAGTAGGATGCCTCATCATGCCCACGCTTTACCCGCAAGACATCTCGGGGGATGGTCTGGCGATGGCGTACAAGGCGGGAGCAGAGCTGACAAACATAGAGTTCATCTACTCAATACCGCTTGCAGCATACCCAACGTATGGTCTCGGTCTTCTTACTCCGGCACTGACAAGCGGCATCTTCACGAATTCCAAGGGAGAGGAGTTCCCTGTGCCGGAGTTTCCGCCCATTACATTCTCGAAGAATTATCTCGGCGTCCCCCCAGATCCATCGGAAAAGGAATTGTGGATGCCAGCTCTCATGTTCTATGGCAAGCTCACACCGTGGATCAGCGCCCAGATCAAAAATGGCCTAACAGGTCCGCACGGAGGTGTATTTTGGAGGCTGAATACTAAAAGGATGCCCGTGGAAACTTTCGCAAAACGTTATCCTGCCAGTTACAGGAGATTGCTGAGTTCGGGCGTGGATTTGTCGAAGGACTCGCTGGAGTTCGCCCCGTTCGGACATTACCTGATGGGAGGAATCCGCATCAACGAAAAATGCGAATCGAGTCTTCCAGGCTTATATGCAGCAGGTGAGGTTAGCGCCGGCGTGTTCGGGGCTTCCAGGCTTCTGGGCGCAGGGATAATTGAGGCACTCACAACAGGCAGAATCGGGGGAGAAAACGCTGCTGAGTATGCCAAGGGTCTTGCTTCGTGTCTTCAGCCAGATAAAAGAAAGTTAGAATCTGAGAAAAGGCGCATTTCTGAGCTATACAAACGGAGGAACGGAGTTCGATTCGAAAAAATTAGGGAGGACCTGAACAAGGTACTTTACGCGATTTTCGCGACAAAGGACCAAGCAAGCCTTAATGAAGCTTTAGAAAAACTTGAAGCTCTTAGGACAAAAATTAACGGAATCTATGTTCCCACCGACGCCTTCCCATCCCAAAGGATAAGAGAGATGACAAAAGTGTTCGAGACCGAAAACATGGTCCTCGTCGGAGAGATGTATGCGAGGGTGTCGCTGTGTCGGACCGAAAGCCGGGGGCACCACAGAAGAACCGATTATCCCAAAGCGAGTCCAGAATGGTTGCGGAATATTATTGTGAGGAATGACGGGGGAGCGATGAAGGTTTCCGTCGGACCAAAGTTATGAAAGTGTTGCATGAATAGATACTACAGCGTCTCGAACCTTACCTGAAGTTCGATACTACTTCCCTCTAAGGTAAGCGGGCACCGGAACGTCCCACCACCCCGTCGATATTCCTTCGGAAATCGGGTATTCGTACTGCACGGGAACCTCTATCACCGCTGGCTTCCCTGAGCTGAAGGCACGTTTCAAGGCTGGCGCAACCTCCTCAGGTTTCTCCACAAGCTCGTTATGGCATCCGAAGGCTTCTGCGAGTTTCGTGAAGCTCGGGCTGTATAGTTTACCCGTGTCTTCGGCTTTGAATTCGGTGGCGAACTTCCGTTCCTCGCCGTATTTATCCATCTGAAGGTCGCGTATGCTCAGCCACCCGCAGTTGTTCAGAACCAAGTGAACAGTAGCTATATTGTACTGCACCGCTGTCGCCAGCTCCTGGCACGTCATCAGGAAGTCGCCGTCCCCCGAGACCGAGACCACCTGCCTGTCGGGCTTCGCCAACTTGACACCCATGGATGCCGGTATCGCCCACCCCATCGTGGACATCCCCCCGGAACTGAGGTGCGTCCGAGGCTCGTAAACGGGGAATTCTTGGAAGAGCTGGGCTTGGGGGTGACCCGCGGAACCTACTACGATCGCGTCTCTCCTCAGCGCCTTCCTGAGCTCAGACAGGAAACGGGAGACCGTCATGGGCGCTTTGTCGCTCTTCCTTAGCGATTCGAGCTGTTTTACCCATTCGCCCTTCGCTTTCTGTATCGCCCTGAAGTAGGGCATCTCTCGGTACTTCCTTTTAGGCATCATCGTCTTGAGGGTGTCAATGACCTGCTGCAATACAGCCTTCGAATCGCCGACTATTCCAACTTCTGTAGGGTAGTTCTTGCCTATCTCCACCGAATCGATGTCGACATGGACGAGCTTGGTTGGCGGAATAGCGAAGCTGCCGCAGTCCTTGTAGGAACT
>CAYGYP010000119.1:0-6011 GCA_964354115.1 uncultured Candidatus Bathyarchaeia archaeon
GTGGGGATTGTCATGACGCAAAATCTGCTTGTCTTGCTTTCAAGTTGGGCTGCTGGGATTGCATTGGGAATAATGGCTACTTTGATGATATTAATTCCAGAACCGCTCGTTGCAGGCAGTACCATGGCAGAAATAGCTGTTTGGCTCCTTCTTGCTCTAGCTGCAATATTCGCCTCAGGTCTTTATCCGGCTCTAAGGTTTGCGAGAAAGCCCATTCTTGAAATTATGACTCACAACTGAGAAATGCTTAAGCGAGTCAGCGTAGGCCGACAACTGGCCAAGAAAATCTTGAAGTTGAAGAATCGGAACTACGGGCACGTCTTCCACGAATTTAGCATTAACAGCTACAAGCGACAAAACAGCAGGAACTATCTTAAATTCATCCCATGAAACGCATTCAATCCTTATGGCTGGACTTGGCAGGCATTCAGCAAGGGCCCTTGCCCTTTCAACCTGTTCCTTAACAATAGTTCTCAGTGCCGATGGGCGTATTCCATGGCGCCAGTGTTTGCAGTCGATGCATATTGCAAGAGGTTTCTTGCATGCGATGACGTCTATTTCGTACCTTTGTCCTGCATGTTTAAACCTCAAATTCCTGCCAACAGTGTAGTCGTTCCTTTCCAAAATGGCAGCAGCTATGCCTTCAAATTCCTTCCATTGAAGAAAACCGCTTACATGTTCAGGGTCAGCCCCTAAACTTATCGCGCGGACGGCCAGTTTCAAGCGGTTGAAGCTGTCCACTTCGATGCGCCCTTTTCGAACATAAACTAGGCCTTCGTTTTGCAGTATATTTAGCAATCTTTGACTCAAGCTCGATGGGATCTTCGCTTCTTTATTGATTAGTTCATGTGAAGCGAGACCGTTTTTTGTTAGTCTCAGGACTGTGATAATCAGATTCCTTTCAATACTCATTGTGCAGTCTCCGAAATTATACGCAAGAGTGGCTAAAAACCCGCGTTGACTGGATTGACTTAAAAAGCTTTCTGCTGAATAGCTCACTATCGCGTGCAATAATGATCGAGAACTCGTCGGTGTTTCCAACACAATTTAAACGGAGTTGTGGAAACAATAATAAAGAGATTCAATAAAGTGAAGAGTGCGGGTGTGTGTTTCAGGATGATCGAAAGGTACACTTCTAGAACCCGAAAATCTAAATCACTATATGAAAGGGCGAAACAGGTTCTTCCGGCCGGAGTTTCCTATGGGATAAGGTATTTTGAGCCCTACCCGTTTTACACGGCAAGGGCAAAAGGAAGTAAGCTTTATGACGTTGATGGAAATGAGTACGTTGATTTTTGGCTAGGGCACACAGCATTGATACTAGGTCACAGTCCACCAACGGTTGTGAAGGCAGTTAAAAAACAACTTGAAAACGGCACTCACTACGGAACGTCTCACGAACTGGAAGTTGCCCTCGCTGAGCAAGTGGTGAAAATGATTCCAAGCGCCGAAATGATTCGGTTTACCACCTCTGGAACAGAAGCAAACATGTATGCTATTAGACTAGCCCGTGCATACAGCGGCAAAACCAAAATTGCGAAATTTGAGGGTGGATGGCATGGTGGTTACGATGCACTCCACGTAGGCGTAAAATACCCATTCACAACCCCAGAGTCCGCTGGATTAACGACAGGATCCACCCAAGATACGCTTCTGCTTCCTTTCAATGACATTGCAGGAGTTGAGGAAAAACTGAGAAGCGAAGAGGAAGTGGCCGCAATTGTAATAGAACCTATTCTTGGTGCCGGCGGTGGGGTCCCAGCGGAAAAAACCTTCTTGAAGGCGCTTAGAGAACTATGCAATCAAAAAGATATCCTTCTGATCTTCGACGAAGTGATCACTGGTTTCCGATTGGCTCCTGGAGGAGCCCAACAATACTACGGCGTGATGCCTGACATGACTGTTCTCGGCAAGATTTTGGGAGGAGGCTTCGCAGTGGGTGCATTCTGCGGGCGGAGAGAAATGATGGAAAGGCTGAACGCACTTGTTCATAAACGTCCGGATTTCTCCTTTCACGGCGGAACCTTCACAGCAAATCCAATAACGATGATCGCTGGATTGACAACGCTTAAGATTCTGGAAGATGGCCGACTTACGAGCAAACTCAATGTGCTTGGTGACGAACTAAGAGAAGAGATAGGAGAGATCTTTGAAGCAAACAGCGTGGCTGTACAAGTTACAGGAGCTGGCTCCCTTTTCAATGTTCACTTCACGAGGGGCCAGGTGAAAGATGCCAATAGCGCGTTCAGAGCCGACGGGAAAAGACAGATTGATTACGCTCTGAGTCTGATTGGAAACGGGGTCTTCGTCTTGCCCACTCATACTGCAGCCTTGTGCACTGCACATTCCAAGACTGATACCGAGAAATTCCTTTCAGCAACGGAAGAATACGCAAAGGCAACTCAAAAGCAAAGTCGATAGCATTCATGGCGGCGAGGCATCAAAAAAAATGTATTGCCGTCTGAGGAAATGTTGAGATAGGACGTGATAAAGTCGCCCATGTTGACTCTTTCCTGATTATCGCTTCAGTTTTACAGGGAATTCTGGCAATGATAGGCGAAGAGTTGTCAACTATTTAGGAGGCAAAGACGACTTCGCATCCACGCGTTTCAGTATGGCTTCGGCTTTCTTTAGGTCTAAGAGAGTATTCACGTTGAAGAATGTTCTAAGCCCCGGGTCTAATTGCTCTAGGACAAGCGTTGAGACAAACCGTATTCCTCGTAGCCTGTCTATCATAGCCTGCATGTTGAGCCTTCCTTCTTTGAGAGCGCCTTGGGCAGCCTCTTCTGCCAGTTTTGTACAATAGGCTGATTGCAGTGGCTCTATGCAACCGTTGGGCCAGCGCGGAATAGCAGCGCTCTTGTTTGTGCTAAGATCGAGCAAAAGTGAAAGAACATTCTTGGAAACCAACGGGACATCGCACGAAAGAACAAGCGAATATTCTTCCTCCACAGACTTGAAGCCAGTCAATGCACCCACAAGAGGAGTTTGCACGTTGCTTGCATCAACCAAAACACGTACACTCGGACCTGCACACTTCGCGTAGTTTCTTGCTTGAACTCGCGAACTAACAACCACAATTGCCTCCTTAACAAGACCATTGACCGCGTCGAGAACGTGCCTTACAAGAGGTCTGTTTGCCAAGAGGAGCAAGCCCTTGTCTTGTCCCAATCTGGTTGAAGACCCACCCGCGAGAACTATCGCTGAACCATCCAAAACCCTTTGGTCTCCGCTTTGCACGTGAAACAGTAGCAGTGTTCTGTCTGTTCTATAAACGTTATGTATGAAATATTACGAGACTGGAATATGCGGTATATTACTGAACCCTATCTGATAATAAGATAGGGAGAGATAAAGGTGCACACGGAGATCAAGGAGCTTAGCCGCATAATCTGCAATGATTGTGAAGAAAAAGAATATGAGAAATGCAGAGATTGCAGGGTCTATCAGCTGGTAAACAAGATAGCTGAGCGATAAAGGCCCGCTTGAACTACGCGCGATCTATTTCGCTTGCTATGCCGTCTAGAATTTTTGTGAAGGGATGTTCGGGCTTCTCTTGAACGAAGATAGTGTTTCCTTCAGCTCTTAGCACATCGCAGAAGCAAGGAATTACCCCTAGGAGTGGAGCTTGGTAAACATCCTTGATCTTGGTCTCCACGTTTTCTTTCATTAGTGAGGAAGAAGCATTGAGAACCTTGTTTAGGACTATTTCTGTCTTCTTTTCGAACAAGTCATAAAGTTCGCGGAGCATGCGCCTAGTGCCATCAACATCTGATCTGTCGAAAGTTGTGGCAACGATCACCAAATCGGCGCTCACTATAGCGTTTATGGATGAGTACTGCAGTCCCGGGCTGGTGTCCATAATAAGGTAGTCAAAACCCTTATCGTTCAGGAGAGAGTTTCTCAGAGCCAATAGCCTTCCCAGAGCCCGCATTTCCCATTTTCTGTCCTTTGCGGACATGTCTCTGATGGCTTCGGTCGTCGGATTGGCTAGCCCTATGAAGAACTTTCCTCCATTATGAATTCTGTCGCTTGAGTCAATCAATACCTTGCCAATTTCGCAGGTACCATTGAGATAATCATTCAGCCAATAGTCACTCTTCGTCACGTTTAGAAGAGTGGCGAGGCTTGGGGCTCGAAAGTCAAGATCAAGCAAGCAGATTTTTTTCCCTTGCTTGACGAACGTTGCAGCCAGGTTGATTGAGAGAAGGGTCTTTCCCGTTCCGCCCTTGTATGAATGCACGGCTATTATTTTACCCAAGAAAGTCACCCATGATTTTCCCTTTCAACGTAGAAATAGGCCTTCCTTCCCTTTCTTTCCTTCTTCAGGTAACCCATGATTACAAGCTGGTTCGAGTAAGCACTTTCTACGGCTCTTGCTCTCTGCGTCTGCTGAGCAATCTCCTCGGCTGTGGCGCGGCCAAGTCGGCAAAGGGTCATAGCAGTCTTTCTAAGGTGGTCGGGCATCGAAAGCAACGTCATGACATCCAACGGCGCGTCCGCAAGTGGCTTTTGAAGGTCTTTCCGATCATGCTTCTGCAGCTCAATCATGACTTCCATCTTTTCGTTTAGCCTTTCCAAGTTTTCTCTGATTTTCTCAAGTACCTGAAGAGGCCTTTTTCCTAGAGCTTCCTGCACTGTCACCGCTGTTTCCTCATTCTGTTTTACGAGTATACAATAAGCTAGGGGAAACGGTCTTTATTAAGTCTTACGAAACGACGCTAAGAAGAAGGCATATTGATTTAGAAAACAAATAATCGGTCAACCCGCTTGCCGTAAGCTTTGTCGAGAAGACAATCAGTGTCCTGTGTTTGACAAGTGCTGTTTTCAAGACAAGAGTAGCTGATGAAAACTGACGTTTGCCTATGTGAAAATACAATGGAAGTCTAGTGGTTGGTTAAAAAGTTGGGGATTAGAATGGCATTGGGGTTCTGTTTCTGGCCTCTTCTACTATGGGCAAAACTTGTCTGAGTTCTCTGAAGTATTTCAGAACGGTTATGCCTCTTTGGGTTACAGCGTAAACAATCCTTCGCTTTCCAACAGTCCGTTCTTCAACGAGGTTTTGCTTTATCAAGAAGTCCAGATATTCCTTGAGCACACTACAGTTCACATTAGCCTTGTACATGATATGAGTTAGCTTTAGCGGACCACGATGGGCTAATACCTTGAGTATGTCTATATACATTTCAAGTTTAGAACGCCTCATCATTGAACCTCTTTCGCGTTATTCTCATCCTTTTCATATAAAGCTTTTATGGATTCCAGCTATGTCTTTTTCCTAAATAGCTTGCATTAGTAGCTTCTTTTCCTCTGTGCACGGATTAACACGTTTATTCTATTTTGAAAAGCGGTCACCAGATCGTCTACCAATATTCCCTGCAATTCTGTCGAAAGTCCCTTAAGGTTTTCTTTGAAAGTCTTGGCCATTTTGTCTTCCAATGCCTTTCTTTGCTTAAATGTCACGGTGTATTTCAAATGCTGTCCTCCAACATTCCTGCCAAAAATAGGCTGTCAGTACTTAACTATCTTATGAAGCTGAAATATGAATGCGGAATCCACTTTCAGCATCAACATGGTTGGCCGTTCCAAAGAGAATTCACGAGTCTATCAGTGTTTCATAACGCTTATGCCGATTCGATGTATATCGCTAAAGATTCAGAATTCATAACAGATTTATCCTCAAAGAGCAGGATTTCTCAGAATGGCGCATCAGATGCGAAAATCAAAACTTGAACAATATCAGGAAATTCTCGCAGCTCTGAAGAACAGGCCGCTTACCGTTGGCTACTTATCATACAAAACGAGCATTGACTGCATTATTCTGAGGCAAAGACTCGACTTTTTAGCAGTAAATGGTCTAGTCAAAGAACGACTGTCAAGCAGCAGAAAAATGTTTGCTATCTCTGAAAGAGGGTCGGCGGTGCTCAAAGCCTTGGCTGTTCAAAGACAACTGGAGAAAGCCAAGACCACAATGATCACTGTTGGCAGAGCGATGCAAGCTGATCTAACGG
>CAYGYP010000120.1:0-6006 GCA_964354115.1 uncultured Candidatus Bathyarchaeia archaeon
CATCATTCTGATAGGCGCCGACGAGGGCGTGACCTCCGCCAATAGCAACCGAATAGCCAAAATAATCGCCGACTGCGGCGTCAGAGGCGGTCAGCTTTGTCTTCTGGTCCCAGTTGTTAGGGTCGATTTTGTTAGGCTCAAATATGTATGCGGCGCCGGCATCGCTGCCCTTTTCGTCATTCCAATGGGCTCCTACAACCGCATAGTACCCATCGGCAGCAACGGAATAGCCAAACTTATCCCAGGCTGCACCATCTGAGGCGGTCAACTTCGCCTTCTGTGTCCAGGCAGAACCATTATGCCTGAATATATAGGCCGAGCCGCTGGAGATCCCATTGGGAGCATCTCCGATCGCTCCTATGATGGTATACTCTCCATTGATAGAAACAGAATAGCCAAAGTTGTCACTTGCTGTGGCATCGGCGGCGTTCAGTCTGGCCTGCTGGCCCCAATGGTTTGTGCCGCCCTCGTAGCGGTAGAATATATAGGCTGAGCCTGCGTTTGTTGCATTAGTATCATTGAGCGGGGCGCCGACGATAGCACAATCGCCGCTGATAGAAACGGACTGGCCGAACCAGTCTCCGGTATGGTGGTCGGATGCGGTCAGCTTTGCCTGCTGAGTCCAGATTCCTTCATTATATCCGAAGATATATGCAGAGCCGGTGTAGCTATTATCACCAGGGGCGCCAACAATTGCATGGTTGGCGCTGATAGAGACAGAGCCACCAAAGTAATTGCCGGCTGCGCCAT
This sequence comes from uncultured Candidatus Bathyarchaeia archaeon, assembly GCA_964354115.1. Taxonomy (GTDB): domain Archaea; phylum Thermoproteota; class Bathyarchaeia; order Bathyarchaeales; family Bathycorpusculaceae; genus DASPTR01. Next base: position 751 of record CAYGYP010000120.1, read on the forward strand.
CGGAGGCGGTCAGCTTTGCCTGCTGAGTCCAGATTCCATTATTATATTTGAAGATGTATGCAGAGCCGGTGTGGCCACTATCTTTGGGTGCGCCGATGATGGCATAGTCGGCATCGACGGAGACGGAGAAGCCAAGCCAGTCGCCTGCGATGCCATCTGAGGCGGTAATCCTGAGCAAATCGGAATTGCCGCTGTTCAGCCATTGGCTGGCAAAGATGCTGTAATCTTTGAAATCCACATCAGAATCCTCATCGAGGTTGCCGAGGATGTTAGCATTATATATAATAACCGGCCCCGGCGGACGTGGGACATCATTGAGGGTATTGCCATCAGGCACCATTATGCCGTCCTGCGTGGGCAAATGGGCAATCCTGTCTATGACATTCATATCGCTTATGACCTGACCAAAGACGCAGTATCCAACATCATTGACATCGTTATAATCCAAGGAAGTGTTGTCCGCAACGTTTATATAGAACTGAGAAGTAGCGGAGTTTGGGTCTTGCGTCCTTGCCATTGCGACGGTGCCGCGAAGATTACTCAGTCCATTATTGCTTTCGTTAATTATGGGGTCGCAGGGGTCCGGATGGTTCAGGTTCACATCATAGCCGCCGCCCTGTATCACGAAACCATCGACTACACGGTGGAAAATCAGGCCGTCATAGAAGCCCGATTTTACGTACTCGAGGAAGTTTTCCACTGTTACCGGTGCGTTGGCACCAAAAAGTTCAATTACAATGTCACCAAAGTTGGTTTCCAATTCAACAACGGGTGTTTTTGCTGAGCAGGGTACAATTAAAAACAACCATATAAAGACTAAAATCAGCTTTTTCATTCTGATACTGCTCATCTTATTTCCTCATCTAAAATTATATTTACCCGGTTATACTGTTATTTCTAACACATTTGATGCCCAGTAAACTGCCCAGCCCTAATAATAATGCGGTTGCCGGTTCCGGTGCCTCCGGGACTGGAAGCTCATCCGGCAGTTCTTCAGGTACTGAAGGTCTTGAAAACCTCTTTGGTTGTGGCGTCACATAAGATTTGCCCGGTCTTATCGAACCACCTTCTCCTTGATTGATATACTCGGCGGCACTTAGCCGCAGCCCCCCGCCGCCGCCACCACCAAGCATCATCGCTTCATCAAACAAAAACTCAAATTCAGACCGTGCAAAGACGGCAACAACGATTTTCGGTGCATCCAGATATATAATGGTGCTGTTTGCCGTCGGGTCGCTGACATCGCCTATCCAGTAAACGAAGTGATAGCCGGGTTTTGGGACAGCGGTCAAAGTAACCTCTGCATCGAGGTCAAAGTGATGAACCCCTACATCCGGAGTTACCGTGCCAGCATGAGAGTCTGTTTGTTGAAGCAAAAGCACAGTGCTGTCTGCTCCAAGCTGCCGTTCTGCAGAATCAGGATTCTGGCAATATGCCGGCTCAAGCCAGCCATATAAGAGGCCTGCAAGACCCAATATTACACCCTGCCATCCAATAAATATTAAACGATTTTGTTTCATCGCCCCCCATACCTCATTATTATAAAAAATTTAATCGTGCTAACGAACTCTGCGCGATTTAATGGCGTAAGCCATCTTGACGACAAAGTTTCTTCGTTTTGTAAAAAGTATTGCACTGCCGAGGCCGAGTAATGCTAACGTGCAGGGCTCCGGGTTACCAGTAATCGGGAAACCACCAGCGGGTTGCATCTCATACCTACCTGCAGTCCAGTCTTTACCGCTGCTGAATATCAAAAACCACGAACTCTCACCGGCAACTAAAGTAGCACCAGTTAAACCCCAAAATTCCCAGGTTGCTCTTGTCTTATCAAGATTAATAGCTGTGCCGGTTGGGGTTATGTTGGTTATGAGCGGAAAGTTTACCGAAGGGTCTTGCATAGTTATCGTACTGATACCGTCTAAGAGATGTGTTATAGGGGTAGGAAGGTAGTCGTCAATGCCCATTATGGTAAAGGACCCAATTGCTTTGCTGCCGACATTATTGAAAATCTGATAGGCGTAAACGTATTGGCCGCCCCCTGGTTTAGCAAGGTTAGCACCTGTCCACTCGTCTCCATTTGGTCCGAGGGTGTCATAAACAGCAAAATCTACATATCCTGTCGCGTTAGCGTCGCCGAAATACGAGCGGCCCTGATAGTGTGAACTGTACGGCAGCATCGTCGCAGCCGCATTCTGCACAAATAATATCGCAACAAATAACAAACTTAATAATCTGATTCTTTTCATCTCCATAGTCCCTTATTTTCTTTCTTAATTATGGCTTTGCCTAAATTGCCTATTCCACCCATTTTGCCCATTTTAACATATAAACGAGATAGATTCAAGTAAAAAATGGTGTTATTCGCTTCTATGGCCTCCTAAAAACTCGTCGGGTAGACTGCTTTTTCCGAGTAAAAATCCAGATTCCCGCCGTGCCAAGCAATACGAGCGTTGCCGGCTCAGGAATCTGACTGTAATACTGGTAAAACTCACTCAGATGGGCGGAACCATAAACGCCACCTGTGATGGAAATGTCCTTGCTGTGTATCCAGATTGCCTTGAGTGGCGTGAACTCGGCATAGTCTATCAGGTAAGCGGCAGGACTATCTTGCCATGCTGAACAACTGAGTAAGACAATAGGGTTATTAAACTCATCCCGGACATCTTCACCAACGTTTACTACGCCAGTACCATTGGCCGAAGCACCGGTGATGTCCAAGCTAACGTCTTTGATGAAGTTGGCGTCGTAACCATCTCGGACAGACACTTTAAAATCTAAGGCGACATTTACGGTCTGGCCAGGGCCAGCATTCCAGGAAAGATTAAACTTCAGGCCATAGTCACCTGTCACGTCGTCGTAGCCGCCCTGCAAAAATACCGAGTCGGCATTTGGATCGATTGCCCCATATGTGCCGAAGCCGAATAGTTCAATATCCGAAATCTTCTTGTCGGCAAAGGTGAGGGTCCTATCCGGCAGAGAACTTATCGGAACCGGATTGCCCGTGAGGGACACCCATGCGGCTGATGCAGAAGTTGCAAGCATAATGCTGAACAAACAGCTCAGAATAATTTTCGAATTCTTCACAATTTTAACTCCTTCATTAAAAAGGCACTTACATTCTTGGTTTTACGGCCCTTAGGAGTTTTCTTCCACCCCCTGTGAGTTTTCTTCCGCCCCTTTTGGAAAGTTTAGCTTGTGCGTCAACCGGCTGCTGTATAAATCGCAGCTAAACTACCCTACAAAACGTATAAACGCTTACATCTGTGAGTTTTCCCTACCCCCGTTTAAAGGTGTGTATCCTTACACAATACACAAAACAAAAGCTGGCAAAAAATAATACGTATAATACTTTTACTCGTGAGTTCTCTCGCCACCCCCTAAGCTGGCATTGATTGATGGTGTTATTTAATCAGATTAGCAATCAGAAGTCAAGGGTTTTTTTAAAAAAAATTTGACGACGGCTAATAAGCCGGTGCTAATCGGCTTGAAATACCGCTTAAAAGGGCTGAAAAGGGCGATTTTATGGTGAGAAAAGGGGTAAAAAATTTTGCAAAAATCGCTTATACCGCCGCTTATTTGTTTCGGCGTTTAGCTTTTCCTGTCCGGCTACGGCTCGGTGCTTCGCCGAGACGAGTTTGCTTTTCTTACAGGCTTTTCCTGAACAAACCGGCTGATGTTGCGGACAGCCTGACGGAGGCGCTGCTCGTTTTCGACAAGAGCTATTCTCATATACCCTTCTCCGTTTTCTCCGAAAGCCCTGCCAGGCGCAATTACAACCTCAGCATACTCCACAAGGTCCATTGCATAATCGAGGCTTCCTTTGCCTTTTAAGTGTTCAGGCGGCACTTGTGCCCATACGAACATAGAAGCCCGCGGTTTTTCGACCTTCCAACCGATTCTGTTAAGCCCATCGCAGACAACATCCCGGCGGGACTGGTATTTTTGGTTTTGAACAATGATATCGTCGTTGCACTCCCGCAGCGCTATGATTCCGGCAATCTGGACGGCCTGGAATATGCCATAGTCATAGTAGCCCTTTATCGTTGCGAGGTAATCAATCATATTTTTGTTACCCGCTGCAAAACCGATTCTGAAACCGGCCATATTATAGGGCTTACTCATCGTAATGAACTCGACGCCGACATCTTTTGCCCCTTTGACAGAAAGAAAGCTCGGTGCTTTATAACCGTTGAAGCAGGTTTCGCCGTAGGCAAAATCGTGAATAACGGCTATGCCGAAACGCTTTGCCAAATCGACGACTGGCTCGAAAAATCCTTCATCAACGGTCATTGCGGTCGGATTGTGAGGATAGTTTAAAATAAGCAATTTCGGCTTTGGATATAGGTGTTCCACTACATCTGCGATGTTCTTTAGAAATTTTTCATCGTTGCCGAGAGGCACCGTTATCACATTCGCCCCGGCCAGAGCTACGGCGTAATTATGTATTGGAAAAGCAGGGTCGGGGACGATTGCGGTATCGCCGGGCCCCAGCATCGCCAGGCACATATGGCTGAAACCTTCCTTCGAGCCGATACAGGCGAGCACCTCCGTCTCCGGGTCTAACTGCACATTCCAAAGGCGGGCGTACTTTTTGGCAACCTCGCCCCGCAGGTTCTTAATGCCTTTTGAAGCGCTGTATCGGTGATTGCGGGGGTCATGAGCTGCTTCGCATAATTTGTCAACGATGATTTGCGGCGCAGGGTCGGTGGGATTACCCATCCCAAGGTCGATAATATCCGCACCCTGCTGACGCTTGGCCAATTTCAGGGCGTTTAATCGCCCGAACAGATACGGCGGCAAACGTGTTATTCTTTGTGCCGGCTCAATCTTGAACTCTGTCATAATTTTTACCCATTTATAAAGCGCATTCTTAATACAATCGGACAGTCTAACTCTAAATAATAAATTTTCAAATCATATTTATGGAATGCAGCGGACAGCAGCGTTATAACTTACAGAGCCGCAAGCGTCAGCGAGCGGTAATCAACTTGTATTTAGCCCCAGGTTTCACCTGGGGTTGCCTGCGTGAGGAACGCTTAATCCGAAAGCCCACCGGTTTATCCGGCGGGTTTATTTCTTTTGTCATTCCCGTGAAAACGGGATTCCACTTCATCTTTATCTTTTGCCGTTGTAATTAAATAATTTCCGGGTAAAATGGGGTGGTGAAATTTGGTTGCGATTTTGGGGGAGAATTATAAGTCAATTCAAAAATTAAAAGGAAAAAGGTAAAAGTATTGCGATTGATTTGGTTAAGAA
>CAYGYP010000121.1:0-5963 GCA_964354115.1 uncultured Candidatus Bathyarchaeia archaeon
TCAGTCCATAAGCAATGTTGCTATGGACCGATGTGCGGAAGACAACAGTTTTCTGGAAGACCATGGTGCTTTCCATTCGCGTTTCTTCAACGCTCTTGTCCGTCACTTTCACCCCGTCGAAACGTATTTCGCCCTTTGTTGGTTTCAAAATGAAGGCCAGAATCTTAAGCAGCGTCGTTTTTCCAGAACCATTTGGTCCAAGTAAGGCTAGTATTTCGCCCTCCGTGATTTGTAGGTTTATGTTGTCCAGAACTGTTGTTTTTGCGAAGTCTTTTGTCACGTTTCTGAGTACAGCAATGGCGCCCATTTTCTTCCCCTTTGGATTATGTTCAATGCGAGGTTTATGGCGAAGACCAGCGTGAGCAGTATTATCATAAGGGCAATGGAAGTTTCTATGTTGCCGATCTGCAATTCAACCCATATCCCAGTGGTCAGGAGTTCCGTGTACCCAGCAATGAAGCCTCCTACAAATTGGGCTATGCCCAGCTCACCGATCGCCCGATTGAAACTTGCTACACCAGCAAGGAGAATCCCGCTTAGAGCTTCTTTTAGGACTGCGAATGAGGCCTGAGACTCTGAGGCCCCAAGAGTCTTCGCTAAATTCACTATTTCTGGGTCAACGGCTTCTATTGCTGTTATTGCCAAGCTAACGATTATAGGCGTGATGAGCAGTGCTTCGCCGATTATTATTGCCGTGGGAGTGTACAATAGACCGAGAAAACCAAGAGGTCCCTTCTCCCTCGAAAAAGTCAAGAACAAGAGGAAACCTAGAGCGACTGTTGGTATACCTATTAAGGAGTTGAAGATGGTCTTCACCAAGAATTTACCGCGGAAGCTATTCATTGCTATGAGGGTTGCGATTGGGATCCCCCACAAAGCGGCAATCAACGCAGCAGAACCTGAAACGAATAATGAACGCAAGGTAATTTCGATTAATCTAGGGTCACCAGAAAAAATGAGTTGAAAGGCTTTGATCAAGCCATCCAACATGTTCATTGAAGTTTTTCCGTCCTAAGGATAGAGATCAGGGTAGCGGCTGTCCCTGTATTCGGGTGGACATTCGTAGGATTCATTGCCTTCCTTGATGAATGCGTAATCCTGTATCCACTGGACTATTTGTAGTGTTGAGTTTTGCTTCAGCAGTTGAACGGTACTGTGAAAGAGGCTCTGCCCATATTGATCCTTTCCATAGTTGTCTATGAGCTGTTGGCCCTCGTCTGAGATCAGATATCTTATGAACGTTATCGCGTTAGTGATGTTCACGCTTGGGTGTTTTGTCTGGTTCACTGCCATGACGCTGTAGACATTGAGCAGGTCCTTCGTTTCTGTAATGAAAGGAACTAATGATATTGTTCCATCTTTTGAGAGTTTCAAATATGTGCCAGTGTCTGAAAGCGTGTAAGCTCCATACTCATTGGCCATATTTAGTGTTATGCTCATACCCTGACCCGCACTTGCATACCATGATTCCGCAGATATTTGTGCGTAGCTGAAATTGGCCTTCGCCCACAGGCTTTTCTCTTTTGTCTGAGTCCCTGAACCGTCGCCTCTAGACACCCATATTCTGCTGCTAGTGTGGTCTCTTCCGTAGTCGACTATTTTTCCCAATGCGGCAGTTACTGACGACCCGTTGATTCCAGCAGGATCTGACGGCGGGCCGACTATTGTGAAAAAGTTGTAGGCTATTATCTTTCGGCAGACTCCGTCTCCTCCTTGGAGAAACTGTGTTTCGTTCGAGGGTGAGTGAACAAGCAAGGCGTCTACGCTGCCTCCCTGCGCCTGCAATATGGCTTGACCCGTGCCAACCGCAATAAAGCTGAGGTCTATTGGGTATTTCGCTTCGAAGGCCTGTTTTGTCGCATTTAACAGCCCTGTCTCATAAAGGCTCGTGGTAGTCGAGATCAAAAGCCTGGTTCTGGTGAAATAGTAGAAATACGCTAGGGACCCACCGACTATCAATGACGTGACAACAACCGCGACTATTAGAACTTTTATCCATGTTTTCATTCTTTTCACCGTTATGTTTTATCAGTCATATCGAGTACATTTATAAATGTTGCTCGATAGACTAGATAAGCTAGATGGTCAGCCAGAAAAAGCCCAAGCTATCATTCAAGATTTGGCTGGAATGCGAAGGAAAGCCGCTACTGGGCAAGGGCGGAGCTGAGATACTATCAAGCATAAGAAATGAGGAATCAATCTCAAAGGCTGCTAAAGCACTCGGCATGTCCTATCGTTACGTTTGGGGATACATACAAGACATACAAAAAACCCTTGACGAGCCAGTTTTGGAAACCTTCAAGGGAGGTAAGTCAGGCGGTGGCGGCGCAAGACTGACCGAATGTGGTGCAAGTCTACTAGATAGATATGAGCGTTTGGAGCGCCACTTGAGTGAGGTTCTGTCTGATACAATCCATTGGGAGGTGGAAAGTTTGAAAATAAGCGCAAGAAACCGCTTGAAAGGAAAAGTTGTAGCAGTTGAAAAAGATGGCATAACTGCGAAAGTCAAGATCGAAGTGACCGTGCCTGCTGTTGTCACAGCGGTAATAACCAGGGAAGCTCTCGAAGATCTGAACGTAAAAGTTGGGGACAATGTAGAAGCAATCGTGAAAGCAACGGAAGTCATGATAGCTAAGTAAGTCCCTCAAGAACCCATGGTGCGAGTCAAATGAGGATCTATCCATGAGACTAGTCCGCTATCTTTGCCAAAAGCACACATGCGAAAACAAAGAATGCTACGGGTTTTTGGTAGCCGACAGAGTAGTATGCTTGCACAGTTTGGCCAAAGTGTTCAATACAGAATTTCCATCAATGTTCAAAGACTTCATAGCCTCAGGACCAAGTGCTGTAGAAAAAGCTGAGCAACTAGTCGAAAAAGCCTCTAAAAAAGACATGACGAATGCCTCTTTGCCAGTCAATCATGTAACGCTGCTGGCACCGATAGCTTTCCCTCCAAAAATCATCTGTTTGGGCTTGAACTACCAAGACCATGTTTCAGAGACAAGGGGCCAAATCCCTGATGAGCCTGTAATCTTCATGAAGCCACATACGACCATAATTGGTCCAAACGAAAAAATCATCAAACCAAGCTTCGTTAAGAAACTTGATTACGAAGCTGAGCTAGCTATTGTCATAGGCAGAAAAGCCAAGAACATTCCAGTTTCAGAGGCAGCGTCATGTATCTTCGGATACACCATTCTGAATGATGTTTCAGCCCGGGACATCCAGTTCAAGGATAAACAATGGACCAGAGGGAAAGGTTTTGATACTTTCGCCCCAATTGGACCATGCATAACGACAACAAACCAACTTCGAGACGTGTCTGAACTGTCCATACGCACGTGGGTTAATGATGAACTGCGACAAGATTCAACAACGAAGAATATGATCTTCAACGTTTATGAAATAGTGCATCAATTGAGCCGCGTAATGACTTTAGAGCCATGCGATGTCATCGCAACTGGCACGCCTGCCGGTGTTGGTTTCGCTATGAAACCTTATCCAAAGTTTCTGCAGGCTGGCGACACCGTGAGGATAGAAATCGAGAAGATCGGCGTCCTCGAAAACACGATTGTTGAACAAGTGCTACAGTGACGTGTTTAAAAACAATCAGGTGTCATCGGTAGGATCTAAAAGGAGACTTCACGGTTGTGAAGACTGTTCAACAATATTTGCAAATCAATCCTGCTAAGGGGCGTCAACATTTCCTCTTCAACTTGCTTAACTTCCTATACTTCAGGAGAAGCGATTACGAGAACCCCTTGTCGATCGAAAGCCATCCTTTGAGTCTATTCGTGGCTATTCCCTACGTCATGTTCACGGAAGCCTATTTCTTCAGACAAAAAAGATATTTCATCACTCTAGAACAACAGATAGTTGGAATCCTAGCGCTCAAAGAAAGAACTGATACACTATACATCAGCAGCTTGGCTGTCTCCCCGTTCTACAGGAAAATCGGAGTAGCCACGTACATACTGAACTATGCTGCTATGATGGCAGGACGACTTCACAAGGACGCTCTTGAACTCTCAGTCGTGAAAGCAAACACACCTGCACTCAGACTATACAAGAAATATGGTTTCAGACAGAAGAAAGAGAAAAGACGATCCTTCATTCTGAGAAAGAATCTCAAGAATGACTAGCAACATCTTGGCACGGGCTAAAAGATGTTGAGATGATTAGTTCGAGCTATAAAAGAGGGAGTTATATTGCTTTTAAGTTGTCTCAACGCGTTCCCGTACGACACGGTCTGGATTCGCATACTTGACGAAAGCTGTGCCTTCCCAAATAAGGTCATAAAGTTCGAGGAAGTGTTTGCTTGACAACCTTTTGCTCCTATTGAGAAGACTGAGGATTTCACGACGTGACAAGGGCCTTCTCCCTTCCCCCTCTAGGCTTCTATTATAGAATCACAAAGCCTAATAAACAAAGTTTTGAAAACCCGAGTATGTCGAGTTTCTACATAACTCGTCGCGCGGCTTATCTCTCCGTCTTGATCCAAACCGAGCCTAGAGCTCGTAAGCAGTTCCGGGTATCCTTGGAAAAAGCTGCACTTCTCCCACGTGTTCAGCACTGACTATCCAGCTTACAAGTCTCTCTAGACCAATGCCGGCTCCTGCTGAAGACTTCAGCCTCCCCTCTTTTGCCAGTCTCAGCAATACTCCGTAGTTTTCTTTTCTTACGCCACCCTTCTCCATCTTTCCGACCATCTTCTCGTATTCAAACTCCCTTCTTGCACCGGATAAGACTTCACCATACCCAGGCAAAAACAAGTCATAATTATCCCACCTCCCGCTCTGAAAGTCCTCGTAGTCATAGAACTCCCTAGGAAGGTTCACAACCCAGAAAGGAGAACTGTTTTCATGCGTTACGCGGAATTCCCATCCTTCCCCAAGCTCCCTCTGCAGTTCTTCTCTATCATAAACCCTGAATGGAGGGCTGAAAGTAGGTAAGCTGTGGCCAGTTCTCAAACGGAACAAATCATCATCCATCTTTGCCTTCAAATCACTTAGCAGGCTGCAGATAACCTCTTCAACAAAGTGTCTGACCTCTTGGGACGTAGCATTTCTGACTTCGAAATCGAGCTGGGTGAATTCGTAAGCATGAAGGCCTGTAATGGCTCTTTCTCTCTTTTCTATTCGTATGTTAGGTGAAAGAACAAACAATCGAGGATAAGCTAAAGAGCAAGCTACAAGCTTGTGAACTATCATACTTGCCGTGGGTCTAACGACCTTTCCGTAGATTTCCACCTCTATTCGCTTCTCGATGGACGCGCTCTGATCCGGCCACAAAGGGTCAGTTGACTGTGAGAAAACAACCGGCAGCAACCATTCAAACTCGTTAAGCGTAAATTCCTCGGTTAGATACCTCAACACATGGGTCATAATGCTGCTGATGCATTGTTTTCTCTGAAGTTCTTCATCATGTATTTCTTCCAGAGGCTTTGGTAGCTCAAAAGATCTGGCTTGGTTGACTGTCAAACTCTTCTGAAGATGTACATTTTTTTCACTCATATGTCTCCCTTCCAGACTACGCGCGCCAAGACCACAGTGGCATGACCTGCTAAATGAGAAGTCCTTGCTATAAGTTTTTTATAATAAATATTGTACTTTTTTCAGAAAAGTTACCTTTTTATATGCGAAATATGTAATAATTACAGTTATGGAAAAAAAGCTTGACGAGAAGGATTTCGCGATCCTCACGTTAATACAAAGAGACTGCAAACTCACAGCAAGAGAAATCGCCAGAAGAATCAGATCGCCCATAACCACAGTTTTTGCGAAAACTAAACGCATGGAAGAACTGGGAGTCATAAAACAATACAGGGCGATCCTCGACCCTCGCAAACTTGACTACGGCACAACAGCCTTCATCTTGGCTTCAGTTTCTTATGAAGCGAAAAACAATCAGCAACAGCTTTCACAAAGGGACATAGCCAAGGAAATAGCAAGGTTTCCCGAAGT
>CAYGYP010000122.1:0-5898 GCA_964354115.1 uncultured Candidatus Bathyarchaeia archaeon
GGATTTTCTTGTGATGGTTTTTCTGAGAATCGGTGACCGCAGGTTCTGCAAAGCCGTCGCTGGGTTGAGGACCTGTTCGAAAGATAGCGCAGTCCGTCCTTGTATAGCCTATGGGAACCGCATTCTGGACATGAAACGTTGGTGGGCTCTGGCGACTGCATAAAGAATCAACTGCTTCCAATTCTTAGGTTACGCGTAAGCCTCCGAAGCTGGCAAGAACGTCCAAGAGAATCAGCGTTTGTTTTCTCCATAACTCAGGTGAATCTTCTCTATATTCAACTTCGAAAACGTTATCGTCTTTTGCCTCGATCCAATGCAACTCATCAAAGATTATTTCAGTTTCTTGATTAGTTACTACTGGAAACACGTAGTGCTTGTTTTTATAGAGTGGTTTCTTTATTTTGGATCTCTCGTCAATGAACCGCAAATGATTAAGCAGTCTGTGGTTTATTCGCTGATTAGCCAACTCAACAATGTCTGCGAATCTCGATGACAACTGCTCTTTAAACTTTAGGTCTATTTCGATTCCTATACTATTTCTTCCCGCAGTCATCGCTGCCATTGTTGTAGTCCCTGTGCCTAAGTATGGGTCTAGAACGGTGTCCTCTTTACATGAGAACATGTTTACCAGTCGGTAAGCTAACTCGAATGGGTAGGCGCCGCTACGTTGACGGATTCTTTTGTCTATTTCGTTTTGCCGCACACCATTTAAGCCTTGCCAAACATCAGAAAACCAAATATTTCTTTCTTCCCAGAAATAACCACTCCGTAGCCTACGCAACTTCTCCTCAGTGCTAGTAAATTGCCGCTTACCACCTTTTCGGAAAATCAAAATGAATTCATGTTCCAACGTGACGTAGGCCCCAGCAGGTATCATCCCCGACCCCATGAACTTGTTCGGGGCGTTAGTCTGTTTTCGCCAAAGAATCTCGGGAAGCGCATTGAAACCTATTTTCAGACATGACTGAAGAATCCTCGAATGATTAGAATACAGCCTGAACCCATCGCCAATAGTCCTCGTTGCGTCACCCACGTTTATGCAAGCAAATCCGCCCCGCTTCAAAACCCGGTATACTTCACTCCAAACTTTATCTAGTTCTCTATGCATAAGTTCGAACGCTGTTTTTCCATCCTCCTTCTTTAGAGCATCACCGATTGCGGGGTTCTGTTTTGAAAAGATACCATCCCACATAGCAATCATGGGGTAAGGCGGCGAAGTGACCATTAGGTCGATAGAGCTATCTTGAATATCTTGCATGTCGTTGGCGTTGCCGAAGGTTATTTTGTGGGTGGTTTTCATCGAATCCCTCTTCTAGTTCCCGCATGCGCGCTCGCAATCAGTGATCTTACCAGAATACCAAACATAGTGATCTCGTTACCCATTGTGCTCTTGTTCCCGACCCCTGACGGATGGAACTGCAGTAAGACTGACGGATTCGCTTTGCCCAGCGTCTTGCCGATACATCGGAATTGACAGATTGACAGGTGTGACAGGACTCCGAGGGAGGCATTGACAGGTGAAGCAGATGCTTGATCATTTTTCCTAAAAGAAAAAATACACATGGCAGACTCAGCTTCCTTGTTTCTCTATCGTCCCCCGGACACCTGTCATAAGTGTCAATCCGTCAGTCACCTGTTTTTCCTCGGGTTGACCGTACCGGCGTACGAGCCTTTCTGTGACTTCTTTGTTCCAGAAAATCGCCCGTTTGCTGTTGCTTAGAGTCCTTTTGAATCCCAGTTTGCTACAGATTTTGCCTACGGCGACTGAGCTAAGTGTTTCTTCTAGCGGGTGATTTTCATTGGCAACTATTGTAATCTTTTCAATGGCGATTTTTTGTTCTTGCGTGTGCTGATAGATCTTCAATATTGCCTTGAACACAATGGCCTCGGCGCTTGCTTGCTCTTCTTCCGTTCGTTCCTCCTCGAGTTTTTTGGCTTGGGCAATTATGATGTTCTTCGCCATGGGCGGAGCTACAATTATTAGTGGGTCAAATAGTTCCTTAAGTCGCCCATTGAGCACATCTGGTGCTTCGGGGCTGTCCTTTTCTGCTAGTTTTCTGAACCGGTACAGCAGTAGTTTTCGCCGCAGTGTCATTGCCCTTTCGGGGTCTATCTTTGTGTTTATTTTGCGGATGGCTTTGTTCATGGTTAGTATTACGCATCTGCTTTTGAGGGTCTGCATGAATTCTCTAGTGCCTGCTAATGCTTTGAAGCCGAAAACATCAAATACTCTTGGAACCAAGCCCTTGTCAGTCTCTTCGACTCTGACAGCCGGAAAATCTTTGCGGTATCCAGCGTTTAGCAGGTTCAGGATTTCGTCGCGGTCTTTTTTCATGTAAACCTCAGTTTCATCCAAAAACATTGTAGGATGCCATTGGTCGATTACCCTGAAAACGGAAGCCAACGTTGCCGAGGCGCTCATGAATGGTCTGAAGCCTATTGATGCCAGTACTTCAAGCGCCCACGTTTTTCCCGACGCTGGTGGTCCGTAAAAGAACAAGTAAGGTACGGCATGCCATTTCTCAGGTGTCCACGAAGACAGAACCCAAGCAGTTAATGCGTCATAGCCTTCGGCAATGTCAATGTAGTCGTATAGGTATTTTCGGATTTCATCCCACAGTTCCTGTTCCGACCCAAAATCTAGAGTGCTATCAGCAGTTTTCCAGAGTAGTTTATTGATCGGCTTGGTTCCTTCCACCGTTTTTTGTCTTGTTACTTCTCCCGTTTGTTTGTCATAGACTAAAAACTGTTGGTTTTCAACTTGTTCAAAGACTTTGTCTGGCAGATCTCCGCCGCATGAGCACTTGTTTTCTTTGGCCTCTTGCTTGTGGAAGAATGGGCAATTTTCCTTGTCGCATAGGTCAACAAGGGCGTCGGATGAGCAACCAACACTGTATCTACCTTCCTGAACGCCTTTCATCGCAGAGTCCACTATGGATTTAACTTCGCCCGTCCTTGGGAAATCTTCTATGGTTCGCTCACAATGATTTGCAAATGTGTAGCAATGGTCTTCGATTTCGTCTGGAGAGAGCCCTTTTTGAGCACAGTACACTGCTAGTTGGAACATGGAATTGTTACGTGAGCCTATTTTTGCTCCTGAAGCTAGTAGTGTTTTGATGCATGGGGGGTCGTCAGCAGATGTTTTCAGTTTATTGCTTTTGAATGCAGTTTTTCGTTCGTTCAGCCACGTTTCGATTTTTTCTTTGTGCTTGTTGAACAGTTGCTCTGCCTTTGGAATCGGCTGTGCCTGTTTTGCTGGGATGGGTTCTCTAGGTTTGGCTGCTATCTCTTTGATTTGGTCGATTGTTAGATTTTCTAGTTCTGTTAAACTTAAGGGAATTTTGAAGAGCCCTGTTTTTTGGTGTCGACTGTTCGGCAGCCTTAATAGTCGCCTTCTGTCGTAGACTTTTGTATCAGCAGTTTTTAGGTTAAGGTCGCTTGCAAGCTCACCCATTATGCTTTTCCAGACCAATGGAAGGTTAGCAGATGCTTCTGCCTTGAAAACGGTATGGTCGATAACTAGGCTAAAGCCCTTCATTCCCGAAAAACAAATAGAAATTGTAGCCTCCGGTATGTCGTAGTGGCTGATGAACTTCTTTGCAACCGCAACGACCTCTTTTCTAGCCTGATCTGGGTTTTTCTCGTCGTCAAAGTCGGCATAAAAAGGACTAATCGCACAGTCAATGTGCGGATCGTCCATTGGATACTGCCAAATACTAGAGAAAAGTCCTTGTGTGCTTGATTGGTGCTGTGATTGCCATTTAGACAGTTCCAAATACCTAATCATCTTTGGTGGGATGCTGCGTTTTAAGCCATCAGAGACTTCGATGTACCAATCCTGCATGTTCAATCCCTGAAAATGTCGCCCTTCTCGCTGTAGTGCAGCATGCCGTTTTCATCTGAAATCTTTGCTAACGGATGATAGTAAACGAACGTGTTTCCTTTGTAAAAGTGGAATATTACTTGACCGTGATGTCCACACTCGCCTTCAACCTCGAGCGTGATGATGACTCCGCGATACTCGTTCTTCATTTCCTCCACCGAAACACGGTTGCATGTAACGGTGACTAAATCGTCTCCTCTGTGGATGGAAGCTTCTATTACGTGCAGGTTTTCACCTTTGCAGAATGGACATGCCAGAATGCACTCATAATCATACGTGGATGGAATTTTGACTTTTTCTACCAAGATTTCACCTCTGACTTCAAATATTATACCATATTTAGTTTTTGTATCTAGTATCGATCGAAACAAGACTTAGCACAGTCTATATTTAAGGAAGCGGAGAAAAACTAGAAAAGTGAAAAACTGAAAAACACAAAAACCAAAAAAGTAAAAAAGTGAAAAATCAGAAAATAGAAAAACTAGAAAAGTGAAAAACTGAAAAACAAAAAAAGAGATTTTTACTTTTACACTATTTAAATCCTGAGCATCTTGGTAGCTAGGTCGTAGCATAGGCTCGACTGTGGAGACAAGTTTGTCCCCGTGTTCCCTGCAACCCTAGCCCTATACTTTTCTCAGAAATAAGCCTTTAAGCTTATGAATCAATAGCCACGAGATTGGCCTGACTGATGCGAAAACACCCGTAAGCATAGCTCTCTCAAACCGCAAAAGTCAAGGCAGAACCCACGACCATGCCGATTAGACAAGCCGACACGACGAAGATTGCTACGCATTTCCCGTTTAGTTGCTCCAACTAATTCAACCTCAAAGATGGCAGCGACTATGGAAAAAACCGTTGATAAGCAATCCCGCGAAAAAATAACCCTTGGAAAAGAGAGGAATAAGATAATCCTCAAGCCAAATGCTCACCCGACTTTTTGGACCACTACATTTTTGCAGTAAAGTTTATAAGGCACTTACTACATTTTTGTAGTAGATGAATTTCCCATGGAGCGAGAAAACATCAATCTTATATTAGAAGCTGTTAAAGCTGCCGAGCAAGATATAGGACTAGTCTTGCAGGATGAGTCATTGAGGGTACTTTCAGTTTTGGCAGCAGCAAGCAGACCGCTCAGAAGGGCTGACCTTGCAACACTATCGGGCTTCGACCCCGATGCTGGAAATCCATTTGAGTACCGTTTGAAAAAATTAATGGAAGCTAAAATGCTTGTGAAAGAAAGCCAAAACGGTGCAACGTATTATGACCTTACTGATATTGGCAGAAAAAAAGTTAGAGGGATACTAGGTCTTCTTAAGTATGTGGCTCAAAACAGATTAAATGAACCTAAATACGTTCCTCATAGGGAGCGAATAGTCTCCATATGCACAACAATCGATACAATCTTTAACAAGCTCGAAGAAAAAGGCTTGGTTAGTGCCACAGGCAATGGTGAAGTGCGGCCAAGTCATGAACTTGCAGTTCACAAAACAAACTTTAAATCCATAGTAAGATACTAACGCTGAGGAAAACTCATGTTAGCATATGTATTGGTGAATGCAAGCCCGGGCAGATTTAATGAGGCAGATCTTTCAATAGAAGAAGCTGCTGATGTGCTAAAATCCGATATTGTTTTTGGACCTGCTGATCTGATAGCTAAGATTCATGCCGAAAACTTCGCCGACCTTTCAAAAACGACCTTCAATATTCTGAAGTTGGATTTCGTAATAAAGACAGTAACTTTCCCAGTTGTAGACATCATAGAAAACGAAGATCTGGAAAAAGAAAAACAACCATGTTTCGCATATGTTTTTATGTTGGTTTCGAAAGCTGGAATAGACCTTTTGAACAGTATAATGAAAGTGAAGTCAGGACATGCAGAAGTAATTTGTGCACACGTAATTTTAGGAGAATATGACTTTGTTGCGGAAGTCAAAGCTGCGTCTTTGAAAGAGTTAAGGGATTTAACAAAAGAGATTCAGCTCCTCGTCGGAGGAAACTCCACCCTGACATTAATT
>CAYGYP010000123.1:0-5897 GCA_964354115.1 uncultured Candidatus Bathyarchaeia archaeon
TGCATTATCCAATATAAAAATGTATCGTATAATGACAAAAACACCCTTAACAGATACTGAAGTACATCGGTTAGTGACGAAATGCGATAAAATCAAAAGTGAGATAAACAGCTTCCAGATGCAAGCATGTCGAATACCATTATGAGGTATAGGAACAGTGTCAGCCACATGATTTTTCATCTGTAGCTACTTGTACCTTTGATGTGTCATCTTCTCTCGTACTGCGCTTTGAATGGTGTTACAAAAAGGATTATATGTTGCGCAAGCATGAACCGATATGACACTGGCGTGAAAGTTATGCCTGCGGAAATCTTCGATGTTGATAGGTTTGTGGAAGTAAGCGGCGGCGCAGAATATTGTGCCGTGAAGCGACTCAAGGATGTTGTGAAGTTGAAGCTTCGGACGCCGAGTAGGCTTTATACTTTGAAGGTGGCACCTGGAAAGGCTGAAGAGGTCATTAAGAAGCTTCAATGCGAGATTCGCGAGATATAGTTGGTCACTCGTTTTAGCCACTGTCATTTCTTTTCTGTCTATCGTGCAAGCTATGAATGAGCTTGTGATGATCAGCCTGCCTCATAGTTGCGACTGTAAGACGGCAGTTTCTTTCAGATTGTGACTAGTTAGGTTTCCCTGTGTGCCTCGATCAGATAGTTGAACGAGAAGGGCTTCATCAGAAAGCTGCCTCGTACGCTTATGAGGAACGTGTTGAAGTCCTGAAGCACTGGGCCCCAATCTCTCCTGAAAGCCTGGTAGAACTTGACGAAGTTTGCATAGTCTTTATGGACTGAAACCATGAGTGCATCCTCACTCATCCCCTGACCTGAGCTTAGGAAAACTACGTTGGGCTGCTGACTCCCCCACTTCTTCCCCTTTTCCCAAAGAGGCTGGACAAGCTCCTTTGATCGGGCAAAGGTGAAGGCCACGATGTCAAAACCCATGTAAGAAAGGTCCGGAATCACAGTGTATTGCTCTATCGCTTCTTTCTCCAGGCTTTTTCTCAGCCGTGTCACGGTAGGCTGCGAAATGTCCAAGGTTTTTGCCAGATCCCTGTCGCTTCGCTTCGAATTCTTTATGAGTTCAAAGAGCAACTTGACGAGTTTTTCTTGTTTCATGCTTAATATTCTGTGCTGAAACCTTATGAAAGTTTCTCTTTTTTGGTTTTCATTCTGCATAGTCCATTCTTCGAGCGCGGCTGGCTTGGAACTGGTCGATGCCAAGTGGGGTTTTGAGGATAGCGTCGAGCTGTCGCTTATGGCGGTGATTTAGTTGGCTTGCTCAGAGCCAGGATTAGAGTAGAAAAGCCATAAAACCAGCTGCTAAGCCGAAAAACACTGGGAAGGGCAGTCCTGGAAACATTCCCTTCTTTTCCGCCATCCTGAAAGATATTGCACATCCAATAAGAATGCCTGCCATCGAGGCCAACGACGAGACGAGGCCAAACGCGAGAAGCATGTGTCCCGAAAGCATAGAGTAGAAAGTCAAATCGCCTAGGCCAACCTGAACGTCTCTGAATGAGAAGCTCAAACCTCGAAGCTGATCCAGCCCGCTCTGCGCTATTTTCCCAACGGCCCCACGATAGACAGCAAAGACGTCGTAGATTGCCAAGACACTCAGAATTAATATTGCACTTGTAGTAGGGATCGAAAACCCCAAAAACGTGCCCAGAGCACCACCTATACCAAGAACTATGATGTTAGAGTATTTGCTTCGGAAAACCACGTAGTCGCTAACTGCCGTTATGAGTACGGATACTACCAGAATTAGCACGTCCGCATAGGGAATCAGAAACCCTGAAAGAGCAGCATAGAGATAAACCATCGAAAGCATGAACGCAGCAATCGTCAATGCAAAGCCAGTGATCACTGCAATCAGCTTCTGCTTGCTTCGTTTCAGCAGCAGAAGCAACAGGCCGGCGCCAACTCCAACGAGCACAGCAAAGTAAAATGCGTTTCCGAAAGACCCAAAAAACCCGAAGGTGTCTTCGGAAAAGGGAGCGACTTGATAGGATTCGGGCGACGACGTTGCAATCAAGAATGCACATGCCAGCCCGAATAGTAGGCTTGCCAAAATGGGCGCCAAATGCGTCAATGTTGTTCTGGGCTTGTCGTTCAAGGCTCTCACTCCAGCGTGTCCATAATCTTCTCGATCTTCATACTGCATTTACTGCAGAATACGCCTTGCTTTCTGTCAGTGTCGAAAATCGAGTTGGAAAAATACATGACACAGAAAGGGTTACCACAGTGCGCCAATCCGAAGGTGTGCCCGATCTCGTGCACTGCTTCTTTTGAGCTTCTTTCCATGAAGAGCTCGGTGTTTGGTCTTTCTCCATGGAATTCTGGTCTAAGTCTATGCAAGGATATTACGGCCGCTTTTCCAGGGCATTTGGCTTCTCCGAAGACGAAGTTCAGTGAAGGCACAAAGATGTCGACGTCCACGATTCCCAAGATCCGCTCCAGGGTCTTTTCTCTTGCTGCAAGTTCACCCATTTTTGCTAGAATGATGTCTGACCTGTACTGTTTTCTTCGACTGTCGAAGGCTTCTTCTGGCATCGGAAAGGTTTCTTTGATCAATACGCATGTTGTTTTGGGAAAAGTCATGTTCAAGTTTTCTTGTATTCTGTCAACGACTGTAGGGTCAACCTGTCCTATGCGCAAGGCTCCCATTTTCATATCGGTCAACTAGACCTTGAAGGTGTCGCCGGCCTTGGGCGCTGTGGCTTCTAGGCCAAGCTCGTCTCTTGCCCATTTTGCAAAATATTCACAGTTTCGTTCAGCACCGTGAACCACGTAGATTCTCGGCTTTCCACCAAGCCGTTTAACAGCTTCTTTCAGCTCGCTTGCCCCACAGTGTGATGAGAAGTCAAAGTGTTGGACGCGCGCCTTGACCTTCTGCATCTTTCCATCGATCACACATATGCCCTTTTCGAGCAGTTCCTTGCCAGGCGTGCCTGGAATCTGATAACTGACCAGAAAGATTGCGTTGTTCGATTTCTTCCCGATCTTCGAAATGTAGAACATGGCGGGGCCCCCTTTGAGCATGCCCGCAGGCGAAATAATAACGCCTGGTGTCCTCGCGACCTTTCTGCGGTCTCTCCACCCATCGACCCACTCAGTTGAATGCAAAGCATCCATGTACATCCTGTGATCCTTCAGGAACTGCGGGTAGTTCATGAATACTCTGCTTACATCGCGTGCCATTCCGTCGATCGCCACGGGATATTCAAAATGATGAGCTGCGAGAACACATGCAAGTTCTTGCGATCGTCCGACTCCGAAGGCTGGAACCAGAACAGTGCCTCCTCTTTCCACGATGTCTGTGCATGCGTCTACAAAGTCCTTTTCCAGCTTTCCGCGTTCAGTATGCTCTTCAGTGGCATATGTGCTCTCAATTATCACAGCGTCTAGATCGCCGTACTCCATTTTAGCTCCTGCAAGAAGCCTCGTGTCAGTGAGGTTGAAGTCCCCCGTGAACAGTATTCTTTTTCCCTCAGCTTCGATCAGAGGCTGCACGCTGCCTGGTATGTGCCCAGCATTTTTGAATTGGAAGGTTATGTCGCCCACTTTTCGCTCAGTGTTGAAATCCAAGTGTATGCTGCTGTTCATCATAGATTTGAGTTCCAAATACTCAAAAGGCAAGTAGTAGCTTGACAGGTGTATGAAGTCTGAAATGAGTAGATGGTTAAGCTCGGCAGTTAATCTATTCGTGTAAAGCGGTTTCTTTCCTTGAACGTAGAATATTGGGATGGCGCCTGAATGGTCCAAGTGTGAGTGGCTTAGGATTATCGCGTCAAGATCCTTCGGCTGGATGTGCATCGGAAATCCCGGCGTGTGATCCAGCATAGCGCCATAATCTAGCAGAACCTGCGTTTTCTCAGTCTTCACCGTTATGGCGATTCTCCCGACCTCGCGGGTTCCGCCTAAAAACCCGATTTGTAGTTGACTCATTCCCTTTCATCTGCTAATTCAATAATCATGCTTTTCACCATTTTAAAAATGTATTGACTTCTCAGTCAAAGAAACCCTAACGTTTCCCTCTCTTATGGCCTCTAGGATCTCGCTAACATCCAAAGAAGATTGGATTTCAGTGTAAACATTCCAAGTATCAGTGCTGAAGTGCGAGTCACTGCCAGCAACACCTGGCAAGCCTCTGGCTTTCGCCAGTTCTTCGGCTTTCTTGTTTTGGCTTGGCGGTGTTATACCGTTTAGGGTTTCAATCGCGTCCAAGTCAAACTTTGCAGCAAGGTCGCCGAGACCATAGCCTCGATACGGATGTGGCGCTATTGCCAGAGCCTTCTTTTCCTTTGCGAATGCGATCATGTCTCGGGCCGTCCACGGTTCTGGTGGAAGTTCGCTTACTCCTAAGAGTATGATCTCGCCCTCTTCAGCGCTCATCTCAACTCCTGGAATTATGAGTATATCTGGGTAAGCCTTTGCAAGCTCAGCTGTCTTGCGGTAGCCCTCTAACGTGTTGTGATCGGTTATAGCTATGACCTTGATCGTTGGATGATCGTTTAGCTTCTCGACTATTTTCTTCGGCGGGTTAGTGGCGTCTGGCGAATAGCAAGTGTGAAAGTGCAGGTCTGCTCGTACCAAGTATGTCCGCTCAGCTTTTTTGTGTGAAGATAAGTGTACAGGTTAAAAGTGGTTTTGCTTCCGATTTCCAGTTTTAGACTTCACATGTCCACATTGCACTGGCTTTAAACCATGAAGCCTAGCCGAGGTCCAAAGTTTCCGCTGATAGCGCCTCTTCGATGTCGAGGGCCTTGAAGTTGATCTTTCTTCTTCGGCATGCCCTCCTGCACGCGTTTGCGACCGTCTTCTTCCAGTTATCTGAATCGTTGACGAGTATGACTGTTTTGTAGTTTGCCCGGTCGATGTAGTCTGTTATCTGGTTTGCGACGTATTCGATCGTTTCCTCGTCAAGAGGCAGAACCGTTTCGTGCTGCGACAGCGGATAGACTTCATCGAGTTCGATGGGGATCACGCCGAATGGTGCTGCATAGAAACATGTGTGCATCCTGTTTTCTTCATTTTCCCGTTTTCTGAGCGTTCTTGCAACCTGCTTGTACTCTTTGGATTTATGAAACGGCTTCGTTTCAGTCTGCGGCATGAGCAGAAGGGTTTCAGCTTGTTCGGGTTTAGTGTATCTTTCCGCGAGCATTTTCCGGTGGTGGACGACTTCTGGTCGCATCAGGCTAACGGAGTTGAAGAAGAATAGGCCGCTGCTCTTTGTAGCTGGATTGTGTTTTTCGATGTATTCTTCGTATTTGGACAGTTTTTTCAGGGCTTGAAGCAATGCTGGGTGTGCATGGGCTCGCATTTCAAGATGTTCCCAGAGTCTGCCGTCTTTTATGGCCTGCTTTACCCGTCGCATTTCTGCGCTGCAGACGTAGAGGTTGTGTTCAGCTAGAAAGCTGATCCTTTGGTCCTTATCTAGTTCCAGTGCTTGTTTTGGCGTTGTGCCGCTGCATTTTGGACATGCGCAGGGGAAATATTCCAGCTCGTGCAGTCTATGCGTGCCGTTTTCGGTCATGTAGCGATTTTCCCTCGCATACAGCGCATAGGCCGCAGAGTCAAACAGGTCGCATCCCAGTGCGACGGCCAGCGCGAACATGAATGGGTGTCCAGCTCCGAAAAGATGCAGCGGTCTGTCAATAGGCAGATTCATCCTTGCCGTCATTATCATCTCTACGAGCACGTCGAAACGGTAGCGTTCCATGACTTCGGTTGGGCTGCCCAAAGCATGGATGTCGAAGGGAAGCTTGCCTGTTCTCTGGGCAGATTTGGCTACAAGATTTAGGTATTTTCCTCCTTGCACTGGACCTACCCAGAGAATGTCATCACGTGTCTTGGTCTTGAAGAGTTCTTGGGCCCGCCTTAGGGTTTCATCTACGGTTT
>CAYGYP010000124.1:0-5891 GCA_964354115.1 uncultured Candidatus Bathyarchaeia archaeon
CGGACTTTGCCAAATAGGATCCCTGCTTGTCTCATGTTATCAGCTGATGTTCCCATAATGGTTACAATTGTAACCATTTAGATTACAATTGTCAAGACCAGCGCGCAACCTTTTCTTGTCTGGAGCGTTTATTCATAGAGGAGTGGTTTTTTGGATTCCGGGATGGGTCACAAAACCTGATGCCCATCAGATCATTGAGCCCCATAAGGAACACATAAGAATGCCGTTTAAAATTGCCAAAAGCGCGGCGGTCTTCCTCCTGATTCTCGGACCGGGCTTTTCCATTCCGCCGACGAGCGGCCTCCATTCCAATCCTGGAGCTTCGCTCTCCGACTATGAAAGGATGGCGCTCGAAGTCTGCCGTTCCGTCGTCACGATGTTCAGAGCCAGCCCCTCTGCGGTCTGGCCCGGCTTCAACCTGGCGGAACAAACATATCTCGTCTATATCCCCAAGAAATGGGTTCTTCTGTTCAATCCGCCCGGGCAGATCGACGGCTTTACAGTCTGCCCGGAAGGATGGCCGGAGCTCGGGACGAAAGTCCTTTATCACGAAGGCTCTCACGGCGATCTCATCGGACAGCTGGCCTTTGATTTCGAGATCGGAGGCGTGAAGACGGTCGCCATCGGCCTGCCTGAAGATCCCAAAGGCCTGCCCACTCCAACGGATGTGTACCTGGCCGGATTCATCGTCCATGAGGCCTTCCATCAGTTCCAGGCGGGGCATTTCGGCGAGATTCCCTGGCAAAGGGAGGAACGATATCCCATCCTCGACCGGCAGAACACGGCGCTGGCCTGCCTGGAGATGAGGCTCCTGATGGACGCCGTCGGCAGGTCGGAGACGGGAGCGCGCCGGGATGTGGAGGATCTGCTCAGGATGTATGTGGCCGTCCGGGCTGAGCGGTGGAAGGCCGGCGAGGCGTTCGTCGCGGGGTTTGAACAAGGCCTCGAGATCCGCGAGGGAACGGCGCGGTACGTGGAAATGAAAGCCCTCTCGCTCATTAAGAACACACCCGGCCTTCCCGGGTTCTCCTCGCTTTCTTTCCCAGGGCGCTTAAGGGAGGATTTTGAGGCCCGGTTCGCCGGCGAGACGGTCTCGCCCGAGGACATGCCGCGCAATCGCATCTACCCGGTCGGGGCCGCCCTCGGCTATCTGGGTGATTTCCTCGGACTGGAATGGAAGCCGCCAGCCCAGGCCGCCGGTCCGGAATTCGCCTTCCATCTCCTTCTTTCCCCAAGGCTTGGCGCGGCAGAAACGCTGGCGGAGGAGCTTGTCGCTCGGGCTAAAGAAACCTATGGCTATGAGAATATTTTGAAAGCCACCGATCGGCAGATCATTGAATACCGGGAAGGCTTCTCCCGGGAATTCGAGTCGTTCAACCGGCAACCCCAGGAGAAGTTGGAACTCGAATTCTCTTACCGCGGCATCTCCCGCTCCCGTAACAGCCTCGGCAAAACCTGGCTCGTCGACGACGGATCGAAGTCCCTTTGCCGCAGCTATCGAGTCTATACTCTTAAAAATGCAGACCTTTTGCTCCAGGTCCAGGAGGCTGGTGTATATGAGGAGAACGACTGGGAGGCCAAACACAAGAAGGTTGTTTTCTATTTCCCCGCGGTCGAATCCATCGCCCTGGACGGAGCGATGGTCAAGCCGGGAGAAAATCTTTCCCGCTCCTTCCGAACGCTTGAGATCATAGGGCCATCGATGAGGCTGACGGTCACGAAGCCGGGGACGCTCACCCGAAAAGACCGGGTGACGTCCGTAAAAATTTCCGAAACCATTGGCTGAAGAAGCGACTTTCGATGTCCGAGCGCCTGGCCCGCTCAAGATCAAAAGAGGGTATGTTCCGAATTATGCAAGATCATATTAGCAGGCTATAAATCCGCTGATCTTAGCAAAGGAAGCCAGATCAGTTTGCTATTTCCAGGTCATCCGGTAGACGACAAGCTCCTTGTATCCGGACTCTTTTTGCTGGACACAATACAAATTGTCTCCCTCGCCTGCGGCAAGAATCGTACTCGTCCCGCCCGGAAGAATATTCAAGCTTTTCCGGGCAATGAGAATCCCTTCTCTAGTGAAAATGTCGTACCAGTATTCCTCAGGATTTTCTCCCTTCTCATAGGTCATCACAAAGAGGCGTCCAACATCATCGACGAAAAAAGACCGAAAAGGGTGCCAGTGCTCGGGGAAATAGATTTTTTTGGCATAATCCGGCATAGATTCCTCGTAGGGTTTCAGGTAATCTCTCTTGTACTGGTCTGAGACCGGAACGGGCGTGTATTCTTTGCGAATCTTCCGGCGAAGCTCGCCTCCCAAATCATAAACCAGGATCTCATATCCTCGCGCGCTGTTGCCGTCATAAATTTGATCGCCGCTCGCCTTTCCCAGGAAAACGAAATCGGTCCCGCAGACGATTTTCTCGGGAAGTGACCCGGCAAGTCGTCTGTTGGGATACGATTTAAACCGGTCTAGTTCTCTGATGGGCTGAAAATCCGGACCACAGATGCTCAGGATAATAGGAAAGTATTTGGCCGTCATGTCCTCGGCCACGATCCGGCTCACTAGGATGTTTCCATTTTCAAGAGGGACGATGTCGTCGAAGCCCGGACTTACGGTTTTCTCTTGGACAGGGTCTCCGGAGCCGTCAAAGACATGATATTTATTTATTGGAGATTCTAAAACCCAGATCTGATCGGAGCCCAGGGCAAAAATTTGGCTGGGATACTGCATTTCATTCGGTCCTTGACCCATGCGGCCGAATGAGGAGATGAGCTCTCCACTGGGAGAAAACTTGAAGACGAGGTCCCCGGGTCCTGTGGGCGGCCTAAGAATAAAAATGTCGCCCGCTCGGTCGACGGCAAAAGCAAAGATATCGGTCGCGCCTTTGGCCGCCACTGAATCATCTTCGGTATCGATTGAAAATAGTTGCTGAAGGGTCAGAGTCGACGGCTGGCCTCGCAATGTGTAGGGCTGCAGATGGTTAAGAACGACTTCGACTCCGTCTTCCTTGATCTTGTCCACCCGGTCTTGGCCCGGCTTGCAGGCAAAAAATGAACAGAGGATAAGACCGAAAAGCATTATCTTTCTCATGTCCCCTCCCGGCTGTAACATCTTGCTTCAGGCACGCCTAAGAATTAGCCAGGCCAGCGAATTATACGCTCCTGTAATAGAGGATACAAATCAGATTGGCATCCATTCCCCAGGAGACGCTCAAGGCTTTTAGAATGGCTCTCGGACAATTGGAGGAATTCCCGTTCTATCGGAGCTTGCTTTTGGTCGGCATGCCCTGGGGCGCAGCGCGATCATCAACGTCAACTTAGGATATGTAAGGGGCTTCTTTGAGTTTAGCTGACGCTTGCGCTAATATAAAGACACTTGACGTTGAGGGACCGTCATGCAAATGACTTTTAAGGCAAATCACTTCCTTCTTCTGTTCTTCATCCTTTGTGCGGCGATTGGGGCGGCCCAGAATGCGCAGAAAATAAGAATCCATAAGGAAAATGGTGTTTTAGTCATCGAAAATCCAAAAACGCCTGTGCCTTTAGAGGGAATGCCTTCCCATCCCGTACTCGCGGAAGATCTCGTTATTGGCCGGACGCGAGCAGACCAGACATTTATTTTTTCCATTGTGGGCTGGCTGGGAGTCGATGATAAAGAAAACATCATTGTTTACGATGGAAAGGAAGTCTGCTTCAAGGTCTTCGATAAAAGCGGAAAATTCAGCCGAAAATTCGGGAAAAAAGGGCAGGGACCGGGTGAGATCGCAAGACCTATGGGAATCGGGATGGTCGACCATAAGCTTATTACCGTGAATGATGGCGGCAACAATCGATTTGCCTACTATTCCATGACCGGCGAATGCATAAAGGAGACCAATCGGGGAAAGCATCGGCTCTTGCCGGGGTTTGCCGATCGCGAAGGGAATATATATGGAGTTACTCTAAGCTTTGGGGACACGGTTAGCCAGGAGCTGATTAAATACGATTCGCATTTCATGCCTCTAAAGACAATCGCTTCGATCGCGCTGCCCAAGGAGCCTCCGCCCGCCGAGTTGATGGAAAGGACACTTTTTTCATTAAAGGATGATGGGTCCATCTTGTGGGCAAGCACCTATGCCTACGAACTCAATCTTCACAACGGAAATGGCGATTTAGTACGTAAGATCAGAAAAGATTATGACCGAACCAAGATCACGGAAGAGAACCTGAAAAAAATAGCACCGAGGTTCTATCCCGACCGCCCGATCCATTCGTCGTTTCGCATTCCCGGCCACTGGCCGGAGTATTATCCAGTCTTTACTGATCTACTCCGCGATGACACGGGACGGATCTATGTCCGCCTTTTTCCTCTTCATGATGAGGAACTGGCTTTTTATGATGTATTTGACCCCGAGGGTCGGTATTTCGCCGTCCTCTCGCACCCCCAAAAAGAAAAAATCGTTCTCATTGAGAATAACAAGGTCTACTGCCTGGTTGAATCAGACGAAGAAGGCAATCCCCTGGTCAAGCGCTACTTCCTCGAGTGGAAATGAGAGGTGCTCCCTAAATACTTCCAACTTTCATGATCGGAGGAGGGCAGAATCGCTGCGAAGATGCGTGTTCAGGCATCGTTAACGGAAACCAAATTCTTATGTTTTGGCCACGATGAATGACATCAGGAGAAAGGAATGACTAAACGCTACGCCGTTGCAGCTATTGTCATGAGTTTCGTCGTCTCCCTCCTATCCATCGCCCCGGCGCTCCCGCAGACCGCCCGGGTTGAAAAAAAGGATGGGGTCGAGATTGTCCGCAATTTTAAAACTCCTGACCCTCCTTCGGGGTCGCCCCGATCCCTGGCCTTAGATGAAGAGCTCCGAATCGGGAGGTCTGAGGGGGCCGAGGAATATATGTTCGGGTTTCTCCGCTCGGTTCAGGTCGACGCCGAGGGAAACATCTATATCGCCGACGCGGAATTCACGAAGATCCGCGTCTATGACAAGACCGGCCGCCACCTCCGGTCGTTCGGGACGAGCGGGCAGGGTCCCTGCGAGTTCGACTGGCTGTCCCGTATGGTCCTGATGCGGGACGGCTCCCTGGCGGTCCTCCACGGACGGAGGCTCACCCTATTTTCCAAGGAAGGGACCTGCCTCCGGGAGATCAGCCTGGCCAAGGCGGGGTCGATCATCCGCGCCTGGCCGGATTCGAGGGGCCGCTTCTACTGCGACCGGTTCAACATGACCCCGGAAGGCCGCTCCAGCGAGCTGGTCCGGTTCGACGAAAAATTCGAGAAAGCCGAGCAGATCGCCACGGTCGATGAGAAACTCACCTTCGGCCAGGTCAACCCCATCCTGTTCCGGGTTGTGTTCAACGTCCTGCCCGACGACCGGCTCTTCTGGGCGGACAACCGCGAGTACGCCGTTCATGTGGTCGACGCCTCAGGACGGGCGGTCCGGATCATTCTCAAGGAGGACGACCCTGTCCCCGTGACCGAGGCCGAGAAGAGGGCGATAGAAGAAGAACGGCGCAAGGATGGTCTGCCGCCGACGGTCAATCTCGTGTTCCCGGGCCGCCACCCTGCCATTGATACTTTTGTCTGCGATGAGAACGGCCGCCTATTCGTCCGCACCAACGCCCGGAACCGGGATGGATGGAAACGCTGGGACGTCTTTGACCAGCGCGGAGTGCACATTCTCAGCTTTTATTTGCCGGAAGAGGACGTGCTGTTCACTGTTCGAGAGGACAAAGCCTATGCCATCGGAGAGGAAACGGACAGTGGTGCCCCTGTGATCAAACGCTTTAAGATGGCCTGGAAATAAGGCTGGCTGGGAAGCCTGGATTCGAACTGAAAAGCCTTTATCCTCTGATCGATAAGCCTCTCTTTCTCATGTTCTCCAGAACAAAAGGATAGGGCTCCA
>CAYGYP010000125.1:0-5862 GCA_964354115.1 uncultured Candidatus Bathyarchaeia archaeon
GGAAAAACGACCCTGAGATCCCCGCCGTGTTCAGCAGTCGTAGTACGAGGATGGCTTCAAGGTCCAGAGTGCGGATGACACGAAGTCACAAGATCCCGAAGTGGCTTGCGGGCAGATTCGATTTCGGTTTGCTAGTGGTGTTCCTGCTACCGATCTTCGTGGCCATTACGCTGCTCCAACCCGGGCTGCCGCAGACCGCCGACGGCTATGTGCACTTGTTGAGGGTGGTGGAGATCGACCAGAGCTGGCGCGATGGAGTCCTTTATCCGCGCTGGGCTCCAGACATGGCCTTCGGCTATGGTTACCCCATCTTCAACTTTTTTGCCCCCTTTCTGTATCACCTCACAGCGGCGATACACCTGACTGGCCTCGGTTTCGAGAGCGCGCTCAAGTTGGTGCTGGTGGGATGCTTCTTGCTGGGAGCCTGGGGCACATACGCTTTGGTCAGGGACATCATGGGTTCGGAGGCGGGCGTCCTGGCCGCCGCAGCTTATGTCTACGCCCCTTTCCTGCTGAGGGAGGTATTCCTTAGAGGCGGGTATGCCCAGTTTCTGGCGACCTGTATCATGCCTGCGGCTTTCTGGTCCTTCTATCGCCTTGTGACCAGGGACCATCCCCTCTATCTGTTGACCAGCCCTCTGCTGTGTGGGGCAGTGATTGTCAGCCACAACATTGGCGCCATACTCTTCCTTCCTTTCCTTGCGGTGTTCGTGTTCTGGACCATCTTCTCCACGCGGCGATGGGGCAGGCTCAAGTGGGCTGTCGCGGCACTTGTGCTGTCGTTGGCCCTGGTCTCCTTCTTTCTCGTGCCCGCGCTGGTCGAGAAGCCGCTGGTGAAGGTCGACCGCGTCAGGCAGGGCGACTTCGACTTCGGCCATCACTTCCTGACTCTTGGCGAGATATTGTCACCTACGGAGGTGCCGGATAGTTCCTCGCTCAACCCTGTCTGGCTCTGGAATCTTGGAACAGCGCAGATCGTGCTCGGCACGCTGGGGTTGCTGGGTATCGTTCTCGGCCCTTTGCCGCGGGCGCGCAAGGTCCAGGCTGCCTTCTTCCCGCTGATGCTCGCTGGTTCTGTGTTCATGACGTTGGAGACGTCAACTCCGCTTTGGGAACGTGTGCCCCTCCTGGCCCTCGCGATGTTCCCATGGCGGTTTCTAAGCATAACTATCCTGGCTGCTGCAGTACTCTCTGGTGGGGCTGCATGTTTGTGGGCCGGGGTGCCCCGGCGCCGTGCGGCACCAGCTCTGGTGGCCTTGTGCTTGCTCGTGACCATGTTGGCTGCTTTTGTGCATCTTCATCGGCAGTCGCCTCCTAGCCGGCATGAGGAGCTGTCAGCAGCGGATGTGGTGGTCTACGAGGTCAGGACTGGTGTTGTGGGCACCACCAGCGTCAGTGAGTGTATGCCCATATGGGTCATCGAGGAGCCAAGAGACTCGCCGCTGGTGCCCCTTTACCTTTCCGATAGCCCCATAACCAAGCTTGATCTGGGGAGCCTACCGGACTCTGCGAGTGCGGAATTGCTGGAGCACACGGTGGTGTCGGATGAGTACCTGGTGTCATCGCCCAGCTCAGTCACGTTGCGGTTCAACACCCTCTACTATCCCGGCTGGCAGGCGTTTGTGGACTCTCGGCCCGTGCCCATCCAACCTTCCTACCCGGAGGGCCTGATCACCTTTCCCATGCCCCCGGGAGAGCACCGGGTTACGGTCCGCTTCGGCGACACACCGGTAAGGGTGGCGGCCAACGTCCTGTCCGCGGCCACAGCGCTCGCCTTGATCGGGGCACCTGTGACGGTGGGCGTCCGCCGACGGCGGAGTGGCTTGGTGGCTATTGAAGCGCCCGTGAAGCAGAAGGGGTTGTCGGCGGCGAACGCAGGCATTCTGTGCGGATTGCTCCTGGCGCTGCTGGTGGCGAAGGAAGGGCTTATCGACCCTTACACTACCTGGTTCCGGAAGGCTTCTCCGCCAGGGGAGGTGCTGGGCGTCCAACACCCGGCCCAGGTGAATCTCGGTGATGAGGTGATGTTCCTGGGGCATGACGTGAGCAGCGAAGAAGTGGCAGCGGGCGGGGACATGCAGGTCACGCTGTACTGGCAGGCCCAGCGCAGGCTGAAACAGGACTACAGCGCCTTCTTGCACCTTGACGATATTCGGCCCAACTATGTCTCCTGGAGCCTGTCGGAGAAACTCAACCCTGCGGACTTGCCCACCTCTGGCTGGGCGCCCGGTTTCTACGTTTCGGACCGTCACCGGCTCAGCATATCGCCCGAGACGCCTCCCGGTGTCTATGTCTTGCGGGCCGGGCGCTATGTGCCGGACACCGCCAAGAGGCTGCCCATCCTCGATCAGGAGGGCAAGGTCGTGTC
Source organism: uncultured Candidatus Bathyarchaeia archaeon (assembly GCA_964354115.1). Classification (GTDB taxonomy): domain Archaea; phylum Thermoproteota; class Bathyarchaeia; order Bathyarchaeales; family Bathycorpusculaceae; genus DASPTR01. The sequence continues at coordinate 2,369 of CAYGYP010000125.1, forward strand.
GGAGAACGTTGAACTAGGGCGGGTCTTGGTCCGTCGAGCAGAGCCGGTGGATCTCTCAGCTGCGGTCGCAGTAGGTCCGTTCATCTTCGGGCAGAGGATCGATTTACTGGGCTACAGGCTGGAACACGATAGTGTCAAGCCCGGAAACTACTTCAGGCTGTGGCTGTACTGGAAGGCGATTGCGGAGACCCCCGAGGACTACATCGTCTTCGTGCATTTGTTAGATGGTGACGGTGAGACGATTGCCCAGGGCGACGGCTTGCCCGGCAGCGGCCTCTACCCCACCTGGGCCTGGACACCGGGAGAGATCGTGGAGGACGAACATCTGATCCCTCTGGAGGCGGGAGCCTCTCCCGGGAGGTATCAGTTGTCGGTGGGGCTATATGAACTGGATAGCCTCAGCAGGCTGGAAGCCCGGGACCAGCAAGGTTCTGCTCTAGGCGACGACGTACTGTTGCCGGCAGCTCCAGAGGTGCTTGCTCCCTAGGGCAGGCGGGACATCCCGGGCCGGCACCGACTGGTGCTGACCCTGGCCGCCAGGAGCTCACATGGCTGGAACTGGCTGGTATACGGGGCTTACCCAGTGCTTGTACCCGGCCCTCTCTCCACGCGCGATACTGAAGTACAGCTCCCTCAGCCGCTTCACGATGGGGCCGATCTGGCCGGTGCCCACGGCACGGTGGTCGATCTGAGTAATCGCCGCTATCTGAACGCCCGTGCTGCACTGTGGGAGCAAGGAGACGTCGTTCGCGATCGTTTCGGTTGGGTCATGAACCCGGGAGTTGCAGAGGGCAGGCACCCGTTGTGGGTTCGACTATGGGATCCCAGTGCCCAAAGACTCCTTTGGCCCAGCGGGTCTGGCGAGGACCGGGTGAGGCTCGGCAAGGTGTACGTGGCTCGGTGAACAGTGTGCCTAGGATGTGCGGCCAGTATCAACGGCGCTCAAGGTGAGCAGAAGGTCGGCGCCCACGTAAGGGGGGCTACAATCGCGACAGCGACAGCGACCACCAATTTGGCTCATCGTCTTCTGATCTGGTTCTCTTCCAGATTCGATCTCGGGCTGCTGGTAGTGGTCTTGCTGCCCGCCTTCGTCGGCGTGACGCTTCTCCAACCGGGTATCCCGCAGACGGCCGACGGGTATTTTCACGTGTTGAGGGTGGTGGAGATCGACCAGAGTTGGCGCGATGGGGTGCTCTGGCCGCGCTGGGCTCCAGACATGGCCTTCGGCTATGGCTACCCGATTTTCAACTACTTCGCCCCCCTCTTGTATCACCTCACAGAGGCGATGCACCTCGCTGGCCTCGGTTTCGAGAGCGGGTTCAAGGTTGTGCTGCTGGGATGCTTTGTGCTGGGGGCCTGGGGCACATACTCTTTGGCTAGGGACATCATGTGTTCGGAGGCGGGCGTCCTCGCCGCCGCAGCTTACGTCTATGCCCCTTTCCTGCTCAGAGAGGTATTCGTAAGAGGCGGGTACGCCCAGTTTCTGGCGACCTGCCTTATGCCCGCCGTTTTCTGGTCCTTCCACCGGCTCGTGACCCGGGACCATCCCCTCTATCTGTTGACCAGCGCTCTGCTGTGCGCAGCCGTGATTGCCAGCCACAACATCAGTGGCATGCTCCTCTTTCCGTTCCTGGCGGCCTTTGTGTTCTGGACAATCTACTCCACACGACGCTGGGGTAGGGTCAAGTGGGCGGTGGCTGCACTTGTCCTCTCGCTCACGCTCGTATCCTTCTTCCTGGTGCCCGCGTTGGCGGAGAAGCCTCTGGTAAAGCTGGACCGTCTCACTCAGGGCTTATGGGACTTCACTCGGTACTTCCTGACTCTTGGCGAGATCCTTTCGCCGTCGGAGGTGCCAGATAGCTCCTCTCTCAATCCGGTCTGGCTTCTGAATCTGGGCACAGCCCATCTGCTGCTCGTCGGCCTGGGCTTGGCGGGTGTCGCCCTCGGCCCTTGGCCAAGTGAGCGCAAGGCGCAAGTTGTCTTCTTCCCTCTGATGCTCGCTGTCTCGGTGTTCATGATGTTGCCCGCGTCGAGAACGATCTGGGAGCGGGTGCCGCTTCTGGCCTTCACGGAGTTCCCCTGGCGCTTCTTCAGTCTGGCGATTCTGGCTGCTGCGGTAATCTGCGGTGCGAGCGTCGGCCTGTGGCTCAGGATTCGGCAGCCTCGGGCGACGACTGCCTTGGTGGGCCTATGTCTAGTGGCGGCTGTGGGCTCGGCGTTTGTGCAGCTCTATCCTCAGTGGCCTCCTGCGAGCCGGGAGGCTCTGTCCTCCCGGGACGTAGTGCTTCACGAATTGAGGACCGGCATGGTGGGCACCACCAGCGCCAGTGAGTGTATGCCCATATGGGTCGTTGAGGAGCCTAGAGACTCGCCGCTGGTGCCACTTTACCTTTCCGATAGCCCCATAACCAAGCTTGATCTGGGGAGCCTACCGGACTCTGCAAGCACGGAACTGCTGGAGCACACCGCGGTGTCGGATGAATACTCCGTGTCATCGCCCAGCCCAGTCACGTTACGGTTCAATACCTTCTACTATCCGGGCTGGCAAGCCTATGTAGACTCTCAACCCGTGCCTATCGAGCCATCCTACCCCGAGGGTCTGATTACCTTTCCAGTGCCGGCGGGAGAACACCGGGTGGCGGTCCGCTTCGGCGACACGCCCGTCAGGGTGGCGGCCAACCTCCTATCCGCAGCCACAGCCCTGGCTCTGATCGGGATAGCGGTGACGGTGAGCGTTCGGCGGCGGCGAAGTCGCTCGGCCGTTGGGGAGCCTATGACAACTAGAGGTCTGTCGGCCGCGAACGCAAGCATACTGGGTGGACTGCTCCTGGCACTGTTTCTGGTGAAGGAGGGGTTCATCGATCCCCGCACGACCTGGTTCCGCAAGAGTTCTCCGCCGGGTCAGGTTCTGGGGGTAGACCACCCGGCGCAGGTGAAACTGGGCGACGAGGTCTTGTTCCTGGGGTACGACCTCAGCAACGAGAACGTAGTTGCTGGCGGTGATCTTGAGGTGACGCTGTACTGGGGGGCACAGAAGAGGATGGACAGAGACTACAGCGCTTTTGTTCACCTCGATGATCTGCGTCCCAACTATATCTCTTGGAGTCTATCGGAAGAACTGAGTCCGGCGGATATCCCCACCTCGACCTGGACCCCGGGGTTCTACATGTCCGATCCTCATACACTGCGCGTGTCAGAGGAAACGCCCCCTGGGGTCTACGTGCTTCGGGCGGGGCTCTATCTACCCGATACTGGAGAGAGGTTGCACGTCCTCGATGAGCAGGGCAGGGAACTCTCCGACAGCATAGAGTTGGGTAGGGTGCAGGTCCGGCGAGCGGAGCCGGTGGATCTGTCAGGCACAGTCCCGGTGGGGCCTTTCGTCTTCGATGGGCAAATGGAACTATTGGCCTACAGGCTCGCCGACGATAGCGCCAAGCCGGGCAACTATTTCCGGCTGCTCCTCTACTGGCAGGGACGGTCAGATATATCCGGAG
>CAYGYP010000126.1:0-5858 GCA_964354115.1 uncultured Candidatus Bathyarchaeia archaeon
TCCTTGCCCATGTTCAGCTTCTTTAGTTGCTCCTGCAAAACGTACTGCCTGACTTGTGAGAAATCGATTTCCATGTCTTCTCTGGGCTTGCCGTCGACCAAAGGATCCAAGTCATCTTTGAGTTGAAAATTGCTCAAGAAACCTGCCGAAGGGTTTTCCAGTTTCAACGCTTCCAAAAAAATACGCATGAAATTCTTGTAGAAAAGTCTGTCCGGAGGTGAAGTTTGCGACTGTTCTTTTCTCACCCAAGCTAATGCCATCTGTTCGGTCCTTGGACCTAGCTTCAGAGTGTTCCCCTGAATTTTCACTGACAGACCGAGGGGTTCGCAAGGTGGAATGTAGACTCCGTTGTGCTTGAGGCTTTTCATAACGTACTTCAATGTTTCCGCCTCAAGAGCGTTGCTTGGCAAAGTCCAATGATCAAACAGGCCATCAGTGCTGCACCGTTAAAGGTGACACTTAGAGTTTTCTCTTTCATTCTTAAACCTCCTTAATAACTCTCACGGCGCATTTTTCGCCCAAATCATTCGTGGTTTGCCTCGGTGGCCCTTCTCTGCTCTTGGAATGTTCTGTGGAGACGTTCCACGATTCGATCATTTATGTAGCCCTTGTGGGGTCGGAAACCGCCTGCAAACGCTTCGGGAACGTGAAGAAGTTCGTGGATGATTGTTTTCTCCTTTTCCACTTGGCTTAGCTTGTCAAATCGTTCCGAGATAACCTCTATCGTGTAAGACGGTGGAAGATTGAGAGCCTCTTGCCAGATTTTGCCCAAGCCGTATATGCGGGCGATGGTGCGCTCGGAGGTCGATCCTGTGCTTCTGAAGCAGAACAGAAATTGTGGAACCACGTGAAAGAGACCGAGCTTGTCAACGATTTCGTCAGCAAGCTTCTTGACGTCTGGAGCCTCAACATATCTTATCGGCATGAATGACAACACGCCCGTTGCTCGCAAGACTAAGCTGTAGGCGCAGTTTGCTGCCTAACGGTTTTCACTGTGAGCGAGACTACTTTTTTCTTTTGGGTTCTGGTGGGAGTTCAGGTTCACCTGAGCCGAGCAGAATTCTGAGGGATTTAACTTCTTCCCTTAACATGCCTACTTCGTTTTCCAGCGCCTTAGCCTTGGAATCAGCCATCTTCTTGAGTTCCTCAATTTCAAGCAGAAGGTTCCTGCGTTCAGTTTCTAGGCTCTTGAGCTTCTCCACCACGTTTTTGAAAGCGCTCATGAATTTCAGCACGCCTGCGTTGACATTCACTAATAGCCGATGCAGAACAATTTAAGATTTTTGTCAAGCCATCATCGCACGTAGTCAGAAGCTCTGGCTGTGTTCGTGAGGCTAATCCTATCTTATACTAAAAAGGATTCTCTGAGAATTGTGTACTTGTGTTATAAAAAATAAGGCGAAGTGTTCGCCATTGGGTTCTTTGGTTGACAGTGTTTTCTCTTATCTCGTCAACGTTATTTCCATCGTGGAAACCATTCTTGATCTGTTTTCGCCTTCTCTGGCTGGCATCTCTTCTGTGGCTATGGAAATCTTGCCTACTTTCAGGTCCTTTAGGAAGCGGCTTCTTGTTATTTCCGCTACGTCAACGGCTGTCGTGATTGCTTGTCCACGTGCTTTGAGGGTTATCTCTTTGGCGTTCGATGACGATAGGCTTGTGATGATTGCCAGAACATAGCTCATTGCTGGTTTCCTTCCAATGAAAACGATTCCTGAATTTTCTGCCATTTTTTCTCACTCCTTTTGTTGTTGATTGTCGCGTGTAACGTTGCTGTGTCTTTTCGGTCGTCAACACCAGAACGTTACCGCAAAACAGTTCACATCGTCCCTTATAAACGCAATGAAAGTGCATGTGTCAGCACACAGAGCGATCATGCCAAGGAATCAGATGGTTATCATTCTCGAATGTGTCAAGCGTTCATTTTCGCTCCTGATCGTCTTCACTTCAAGTGGTCTGATGCCGCAAGAAAGACTGCTCTAGCAATCAAGGACGCGCCGAGGAGCATGATTATGGCTGCCCAGTATTCAAACCATCTTGTCGTTTCTATCAGGAGTATTTGAATTAGAAGGGCTGATCCTAGCCAGAAGATGATGCTTGAGAATGCTTCTGCCTTCCTTCTTGTCGATGAATGAACAGCAAATGCTATAGCTAGCATGAGAGCTTGGAAGAGGCCCCAGACAAGGGCGAATCTCTCTGCAGCCAAATAAACTGTCAGGTGGGTGGCGGGAGATTCAGGTGCGGGAAGTGAGAATCCTAGATGTGGGACTGGGCGGAGGGTTAGGTTTCGGAGAAAGGTTAAGATGCTTTCAAAGAGGTTGGGTGTAAAAATGAAAATCATTCCCACTAGTACAAGGAAGAAGCCTGTGGAAATGGGGCTGAGGAGCCGTTCTCCGGGTTTCCTCGGTTTGCTTTTGGTCATTCTTACTGCCTCAGTCGGCCTATTCTCGTCTCGTCACCATATAACGTTTCTCAACAGGGATTATTCGATGGATATGTTTTAAATATTCCGTAGTTGAATATGAGAGCAGAAGTGTTAGGGTGATTGTATGTCGTTCTGCCCAAAGTGCGGTAACAAAGTCACTGAGGACATGGTTTTCTGCCCGAAATGCGGGGCCTCACTGAAAGCCGAACAGCCGACTGCACAAGTTGCACGTCCCCCGACGTATAGGCATGAGAAAGACGAGAAGAGTGAGAAAGGGGAGAAACGAGAGAAGTCAGAGAAAGGTGAAAAGCGCGAAAAACACGAGTATGCGTTTATAGGGCCGTTGGTTGGAGGCTTAATCCTAATATTCTTAGGGGTAATGGCCTATCTGTCCATAGCTAACGTAGTTGAGAGGAGGGTCTGGGGAGCCCTATTCTTCATCCTCATCGGAATAGTGATAATTTTCGGCGCAATCTACGGAGCGATGCTGGCCTCGAGGAGACACCCCAAAACTTAGATTGACCAGCCGAAGAATAGTCTGTAAAGCCTGTGTTCCAGAAGCGTTAAAGTGCTCTGCCTGCCGACCACGCGAAAATAGTTTTTTCCAGCTGCCTCTATAATGTCTCCGATGTCATACCTTGGAAACATGCATGAAGACACTATCAGTCTGCCCCATTCGCCGCGTTGAAGTTCGTGCAGCATCTTTGTTCCATGGCCGGTCTCAACTTCGAAGAAGTACTTGTCATAGTTCGGCGTAACGTACGGCAGGTCGTCTAGCTGCTGTGCGAAGACTCCTTCGGTTGCGCTGTAGATTTCGACCACGGGCACTTCGCCGAAGTATTTCCTGAGCACTGGTGCATATCGGAACTGGATCTTTCGGACGCTTGTGCAGAATAGGGCTCTGAAGTTCCAGAGTTCTTTAGGTTTCTTTCTATGCTTTCGACTAACGTATTTTGCGAAGGCCAGGATGACTGGCGTAACACCCATCACGGCTGTCACGTTCTCGCCTGTTGCCTTCTGATAGGCCAATTCGAACCTTTTTTCCCAATCTTGTTTGCTGATTCCCGGGCCTAGAGAGTCTATTTCCTCTTGTTTGGGCAGCAAGCTTATCTCGTTGAGCATAGGGTTGAGTCTTGCGTAGGTCCCAGAACTGTAGCCATAGCTTACTGTTCGGCCGCCGATGGTCGTTGTGTGAACGTTTGAGGGGAAGTTCAGGTTCAATATTCTTCCTGCCAAGAGCGAGAAATCCCTTTTTCTCAGCGCGTAGTTTATGAGCCCTCTAGACCCGCATGCAAGTATCTGTTCGATGTGGGTTTTTGTAGCGGGCAACACTTTCGCTGGGCCGGTTGATCCCCTCGTCATGACCCAGCATAGCAGGGGTTCGGGGAGAATCGCGTCGTAGTTGCCTGCGCTGACCTCAGCCAGGTATGGCCTGAGTTTTTCATAGTTTATGATGGGGAAGTTTGCTCTGAACCCGGCAACGTCATCAACCTCAGAGACATGATGATCTTTCCCATACGCTGTCTTGGCATATTCCTTGGTTAAGTCTATGAGAATTCGGTCTTGAAAATCGTGAGCGTTCTTTAAGGAATCGTACCATGAGCCTATCATGGGTTGAAAGATGTCGAAACTGCTTTCACCGTGGAACATTTGAGTTCTAAAGCAGAAACATGGCTTATTTGTGTTGCCCCTGAAAACATCCTCTTACCAATGTGCCTGAGGGATGGTCATGAGCGGCACCCAAGCATTCTCGTTGAGATTATCAGAAAAATGAAGGTAGGGTTTGAGGATACGTTCAGGTTGACGGTCGCTATGGCTCTTTCAATTTGTCTTTTATCCATTTGATGAACGTTTCAGCATAGATGCTGTTGCTGTATTTCTCGCATGGGTAGCTTCTGCAGTCGGAGCATGTGGCTGTTCTCGCGTCTTTGGCGCAGAGAGCAATGTCACAGAACACTCTTCCTTCGGCGTGCGCTTTTTCACTTGCCTTTAGGCATCCTAGGCACTTTCCTTTCTTGTATACGATGCAATTGCCGCAGTAGTAGTTGCATGGTGATAGCAGATTTGGGTCCATGTGCTTTCCTACTTGTTACATGGTCTTCTTGCTTTTATCGGTTGAACCATCATCTGACTAACGCGAGATAGACATCGTGTGCGTGATGCGGCTTCTACCCGCGTGTGTTGAGGAATCCGTGCATAGTTCACTGGTCTTTGGATAGTTCACTTGGCGGCCAACATAGTTGCTCATTGCGGAAGGTACTCGCGAGGCCCTCAGGATAGGCCTTTTCCGAATAGTTGGACTATTGCGGAAAAAGTGTCGTGAACTATACTACGGCCTACCCCAACATGGAGTCACACGCGTCCGGCATGTCCTGACTGCACAGGGCCAAACGCGCCTAAGAGTGGGAATCGGCACCCTCTGAAACCCAATAGCTTCTTCTCGCACCTTTACCAGCGACAACCTGCTCCTTCTTGAAAATTGGAGTCTCCTTCTTGTACCTCTCCACAGTCTCCTCCAGCACCGAGAAGACGCTTGCACGATGGGAACCCGCGACGAACACATAGACAAGATCCTCTCCAACATCAAATTCGCCCAGCAAATGATGAATCTGAACATCCACAATGCCGGGCTTCTTTCGCAAGTCGTCGCAGATGCTCATCAATACTTCGTTAGCCTTCTCCTCATACGCCTCCAACGTCAACTTCCGAACCTGCTCGCCCCTAGCAGTCTCCCCGCGAACCACACCTACAAACACCGCGATCGCGCCGGCCTTCTCGAAATCAGCCCTGCCCCGTATGGTTTTTAGGCCGTCCGCAAGTGAGAACGTGCCTTTTTCATGAACTCCCGCCTTGACTGACATGACAATCACCCTCAACATCGCCGTTCAACGAGCTCGTCACTGATTCTTAACCAGCATACTACTTAAACTGTTAAGCAGTCTGCTGAATTCCCGAAAACTCTCCTGTGCCTCGCTCAGCGTCACCTTTGAAAACCTCACCGAGCAGCCTGGCCCAGCTTGGCCAAGCATCGAAACGTCCGGCGAAATAGCCACCGCTATCTTCGGATACCCGCCTGTCGTTTGAGCGTCCCGCATCAATATGATCGGCTTCCCATCCCTAGGAACCTGAATAGCCCCTGGCAACAGCGCATCTGAAACAATATCCGCTTTGCCTTTATGTTCGATTTTTGGGCCCTCAAGTCGGTACCCCATGCGGTCAGCTTCGGTTGAGACCCTGAATGGTGCGGAAAGAAACGTGTCGACTCCAGTCTCTGTGAACATGTCGGCCTGCGGACCCAAAATCACACGCGCTTCAACACAATCGGCCGACTGCGGCACGAGTTCTTCCGGCATTGAATATGTAAAGCTGAGCGGTGAAACATCAAAACCTTCAATCACGTCGCCATTTCTGAGTTTTCTACCGTCTAATCCACCAA